>JALWEL010000203.1 GCA_027014065.1 DHVE2 group archaeon | reverse complement strand
GTCGTATGTTCCGGTTATGTCCACGAATGGCCCCTCTTCGTGATACTCGTTCGTCAACGTTCCTTCTAAAACGATTTCGGAGTTGTAAGGCACATATACGCCATTTGGAAGCTCCACCGCAATTTCCTCTTTACCCGTTGTCAATTTTTTTAGCGCGGAAGCTATTTTGAATTCGTCGATCTCGTAATCTACGCTTGTTGCAGCGGAGAGGAGCACATTGGGCTCCACGCCTATCACAACAGCGATATTCACCTCTTCCCCGTTCTTCATGGCTTCCTGATGCATTCTGTATAGGTCTCTGGGAACCAAGCGAATCACTCCCGCATCTTCGTTGAGAAGCATTATTCTGTGAAAAGAGACGTTCCTCTTTCCCCGGTATTCCGAGAAAACCACGCCCGAAGTGATGTATCGCCCACCATCTCCGGGGTAGTACTTGGGAATAGGAATATCATTGAGATTTACCTCCTCGCTCTTCATGTCGTTTTCCCTTATTTCGTAATCAATGGGGTTATCTATGGCCTTGAGCATGTTAACCAAAAGATTCTCACCCAAAACGCGATAGAATCTCTTCCTATCGGACCAGAGATTGCCAATGATATGGTATCCGTTAACATCGTCTATATAGACTATTTTTTTCTGATTTTGCAGAAGAAGCTTCGGAATATCTTCCACCTTACCCTTTTGTACGTAATGGACATCTTCCTTAAACATTCCGATATAATTTTCGAGCATAACCCTTAATCGATTTCCCTATATAACTTAATTGCCCATATTTAAATTTTTGGGAACTTTTTTCTGTAACCGTTTTTCAACCATTCTTATACTCATTTTACCCATATGGAAAATCAGAGGTGAATAAAATGGACGGAAATGTGAAAAAAATACTCATCGTCGTCATGGCCGCAGTCATTGTAATCAGTTCTCTGCCCATAATGGCGGCGGCAAAGAAAAATACGGAAAGAGAGAACCCGGCGCAGGTAATCGGTGCCAGTTTGAACGTGGGCAATCCGGTTAAGGATGTGGATAAGAACGGAGATAACAAAGCGGATTTCGCAGAAGTCTCTGTGAACGCCGACGAGAACGAGGCTAATGGCATGCTCGATTCAAACCATGATGGCATACCCGATTCTCAGGAAACTGCCAGCGGGCAGATGGTGAGCACACCAGACCCTATTGAATCTTCATCATCGGGATACACGAGCATGGGCACTGGAGATAATAGAAGTCTGCTCAAGCCCGCAAACCTGACGGATACGAAGATGGTTAATACCCTGTTTCCCGGATATGCTAAGAACATAAAGTTGAACATGAAAAACAAAACGGCCATGATTGGCATAGGTAAATTCGTGAGAAAGGCTGCTTACGATATACCCCAGCCGGACATGCAGTGGATAAAGAAGAACAGGGAAATAGCGAGAAGAATCGCGCCGGAGATGTACTTCGGGCCCAACGGATTCAACACCACCAGCATTAATGTGACTTCCGTGAGACATGTGGAAAAGAAAGACGCGAATCATGATGGAAATCCTGAGTATTTTAAGCTTGTGGAGTATTCAAACATGACAATCGATTTGAACAACGACGGAAAGTACGATGTGCAAGTCATAAGATATCACATGGTGATGTTTTACAATAACAACAGCGATGGAAATCACGAGTATCAGAAGTGGATTCGTGTGTTCGCATATCTTCAGGACGATGACCACGATGGCTACTACGAGAAAAAGATAGTGATGGCCTCGGGTGGAGTTTATTACGATAATAACAGCGATGGCAACAAGGAATTCTGGAAAGCGTACGCGGTGGGTAATCAAACCGTGGATATGAACGAAAATCAGAAGTACGAGTTCCATCTGGTAATGTTGGGATTAGTGGAGAAGTACGATAACAATTCCAACGGGAACTGGGAATCTGTCAAGGCATTCTTTGGAGTGAAAGCAATATATGATCCGAACGAAGACGGAATCCCAGACTACATAGGGGTGTCCGTGACGGGATATATTCTAAAGGATAAAAACGACGACGGAAATCCAGAAAATGAGACATTCATACACTGGAGATACAAGAAGGCAAATCCCAATTCTGACGGAGTTTACGGAGATGTCAGGGGAGTAGCCGCATACGCCACCTACTACGATAACAACAGTGACGGAAACCATGAGTACGCGGTGGCAGCAATCAAGGGAGTTTCGTACAGAGATATGAACTACGACGGGAAGGCTGAGAACGGCATAGTTGGATACGCGTATTATAGAGCGAAGGACACGAATGACGATAGCCACAATGAGAGCAGGATCTTCAGAATGGCGATAGTTAACGGCACCGACAGGGATGAAAACGGCATATACGAGCATGCTTGGAAGTTATACGTCTCGTCCACCTATTACGATAACAATAGCGACGGAAATCCCGAGTACAAGAATTTCCTGATGGCAGGATGGATAGTTGAGGATAAAGACCAGAACAAGATATGGGAACACGCGGGCATAGTGTACATGGATTTCACAATGAGGGATAACAACAGCGATGGAAATCCGGAATCCATCACTTCGAAGATATTCTACCGCGAGATATGGGATCCAAATCAGGACAAGATATACGATAGAGAGAGGGGAGTTGCAGAGATAGGCTACAGGTACGATAACAACTCAAACGGCGTGTTCGAGAAAGGCTCTCTGAAGATGTACGGATACTCCATATTCAGAAACTCCACGACGAACAACATATCTCACATCACTCTCGTAGTTATCATAGGTAATTTCACCAATACCAACGACGAAGGATTCAACGAGTTCGAGAACTACACCTTCTTGTTGATAACGAAAGATGATGCAAATGCCAACGGAAATCCGGAGCACGTGAAGGTATGGATTGTGAAACACAGGCAGTACGAGGAGTTCAACGAGACTGCAAACGCAACATGGCTCTACAACAAGACGTTCATGGGCGTGTACGGCTACGTGGATTTGAACGACAACGGAAAGAGGGATAGCTGGTGGCTCAAGGGAACATTGATGCTTAGAATCGATTACGATTTAGATGGTATTTGGGATTACGAAAGCACTACAACAGTGAACCAGCACGGATCAGACGAGTAACCTCATTTCTCTTCTTTTTTTAGTCCCAGTATTGCAAATATTGCGAAGAATGCAATTATTGTGTAATTTACCAGCTGAATGTTGTATTTCATCGCGTTGTTCGGAACCAGCGGGTTCATTCCATGCGCCACCTCGTAACCGTCGCTGAGCCCATCGCCGTCTGTGTCCCATTTTAGAGGGTTCGTACCGTTAAGGTACTCCTGATAATTGGTCAACCCATCGTGGTCCACGTCGATATTTCTATCCGCGGGATTCAAAGGATTGAGCCCGTATTTCTCCTCCCACCAGTTGGGCATACCGTCGTTGTCCGCGTCGCTATCTTTGGAATCGGGAATCCAGTCCATATCAAAGTCGTCGCCGATGTACTTCAGCGTGTTCTTTATTTCCTCCGAGGTTAAATAATAAACGCCCGTGGAGTTCATGGCCACAATGGTATTTGATGAAAATTCAACATTGGAGAACGTGTTGTTCGCATGAATATGATAATTCTCGCTTATTATGTGAATGGATTTGCGGTCGTAAAATGAAACAAAAGGCCCCAAACTCACCAATTTTTGAGGCGAGATGTACGTCATATACTGCTCCTTTTCCTCAATACTTCCGTTTTCATTTGAAAGAACATTAATGACCCATTGTTTCTCTCCCTCATCATCGGTAATTTCATTTAGAAGAAGAGGTTCGTTATTTAGCATCACAAATTCCTCTGCATTCGTCTTATACCTTCCTTCCAATTTATGCTCATTGTTCACAAAATAAAGCGTTTTTTCCGCAAGCACATAGTATCCATCTTTGAATCCATAAGCATTTTTTATTTTTGAATCAAAGCTTATGTTCCACATCTCTTTATCTCCTTGATATCCAAATAGCACATTGCCCTTGGAAAATATGAACTCGTGATGCGCTATATCAGAACTCATAAAAGAAAATCCTGAGAAATCGTAAAGTTTGCCGCTTTTAATATCCAGAACTGAAATCGTTGAATTGAAAATAACAGCTCCGAAATCTGTCAAAATCATTCTCTGCACATCTTTCACAGGCACTTTGGTCAATGTACTCGAAGATAGTGACAATATCCCCGTGGTTCCATTTGAGTACAAGATTCCCACGTATTCTCCCCCAACCCAAACTTTCTCAATGTTGGATGAATTGATCCAATGCGCTCCTCCATGTATCACATAAATTGAATTTGAATTCCACACGGCCCACGAATCCAACCCTGTGGCAATCTTTGGATTTTTCATCTGAATATTCAATTTGTTCCACGAGCCGGTGGAGAAAAGTGTGTGCGTCTCAGTGCTTTGCCAGAGCATACCCGAGGAAAACGGGACGAATAGCAGAGCCATCATGAGTCCAAATACAAGCAATACCTTACTCATTTTCGACCCTCACGTAAATTCTCTTATTTCTCTTTCCCTTGCTCTCGTATTTCTCTAAAACTATTTTTCCAATTTCTTTTAGAGAGCGAACGTGCGTGCCCCCGTCCGCCTGCGCATCGAAGTTCTCTATTTCCACAACCCTTATTTTATCGTATTTATCGTAGAGCTTCGGATTGACGCGCATGAGCTCTGGAGCATTCATAAATTCTTCCTTGCTGAGATAGTACGCTTTTACTTTCAAATCCTTCTCAATTACCTCGTTGCTACCATCTATTATTTCGCTCACTATCTCTCGGGTTAAATTCTCGAAGGATAAATCAACCCGCGCCCTCCCGGGATACAACTGATTTCCCGTTATCTTAACCCCGAAGTTGCGAAACGCAACTCCCGATATAACATGTACCGCTGTGTGAGTTCTCATTATTTTGTATCTTCTGTCCCAGTCAATAATACCCTTTATTTTCTCGCCAATCTCGGGTAACTCACCATCGATCACATGCGCCGCATTTTCTCTCTTCATGTCCACAACTTTCACTTCTTTTTCCCCGAATTTTATCATTCCAGTGTCCGAGGGCTGCCCACCGCCGCCCGGGTAAAATGCAGTTCTATCCAACACAATCCAGTTATCCGACGCTTCCAAAACCTCAGCCTCGAACTCTTTCAGATAGGAATCGTCCAGATAGAGTAATTCTACCATACAGGAGGCATGGTACAGGGATTATATTAATTTCATGCTTCCCAAAACGAACAATGGTATTTTCATGCAAACATTTAAATAGGATTTCGTATACATATTGTATACAATGAGTGTGAGAGTGTATAAACTGAATGATTTCGACATAGAAATCGTGCACCAGCCAAACTATCTGGCAGCGAGAGTCGGCGATAAGGAGATAGTGCTCTTCGCCGAAGAGTGATTGCAGGAAAAATTATATTCCCCCACGCCATGCACTTAATGTGTATGACGTAGTCGTGATTGGAGGGGGCCCCGCGGGCATGGCGGCGGCCCTGAAAGCGAAGGAATTTGTGGATATGGTTGCCATTGTGGAGAGGAATGAGTATTTAGGGGGCATTTTACCTCAATGCATTCATAACGGGTTTGGGTTGCAATATTTCAAAGAGGATTTGACAGGTCCAGAATTTGCAAATCATCTTGTGGAGAAGGTGAAAAATGAGGATATAGATTTACTCTTAGGAGAGCATGTAGATGCTCTCAAAAATGCTGGGAATTTTAAAATTCAACTAATAGGTGGAAAAATTGAATCCAAAAGCGTGATCTTTGCAACAGGGGCCAAAGAAAAAACGAGGTACATGATAAACATCCCTGGAGATAGGCCATCGGGAGTAATGACAGCAGGTACAGCGCAGACATTTCTCGATATGCACGGATATCTACCCGGAAAAAAGGTGGTAATTTTAGGCTCCGGAGATATTGGATTGATAACGGCCAGAAGGCTCGCGATGGAGGATGCCGAAGTTTTAGGAGTTTACGAAATTCTTCCATATCCAAGCGGATTAACAAGGAATATTGTTCAATGTCTTCAGGATTACGATATTCCCCTGTTTCTGAATCACACAATACTGGAAATAAAGGGGAAAAAGAGGGTCGAGAAAGTTTTAGTGGGTGAAATTAAAGATGGGAAACTCGTGAGAAAGGAGTGGGTAGATTGTGATACTGTGATCATTGCCGCAGGATTGGTCCCGAACAACAAATTATTGATAAAAATGGGGGCTGAAATGGATCCTAAAACTGGGGGGCCGGTGGTTAACGAATATTTGGAGACAAGTATAAAGGGGGCCTTCTCATGCGGTAATTCATTGGTTATCAACGACATAGTGGATTACGCCGTGATTCAGGGGGAGATAGCAGGAAGGAACGCGGCCCTTTATTCTAAGGGGAAGCTCGGGGATAGAAAATTCAAGCGTATTGAAGTCGGAAGGGGTATAAAATTCGTGATGCCTCAGATGGTTAGTGGAGAAGAAGACGTTGAGCTTATAATGCGCGTATCCGAACCCATGGACACCGCAAAAATAAGGGTGGGAGATGAGAGAAAAACTTTAAGATTTGTGAATCCCAGCACCATGATTTCGTTCAAATTGAAAAGCGGAAAATTGGGGGACGCTAAGGCGGAGGTGCTGTGATGAAAACCACCTTGAGATGTATTTACTGCCCAACAGGCTGCACTCTGGATGTAGAAATAAAAGACGGGAGAATAATTGTGAAGGGGGATAGATGTACCAAGGGCTGCGAATACGCAAGGCAAGAAGTTATCGACCCGAAAAGAATATTTTTCACAGTGATGCGTGTGGAAGGAGAGGAATATAAAGTAGCGGCGGTGAGAAGTGTTGCACCTTTGCCCAAAACCGAAATTAAAAAACTCAATGAAAAATTTGCGAAAAAACATTTAAATAAAAATACGAAAGTTGGAGATAAAATCGCGAATATACACGGTGTAGATATTATTGTCACCAGAATATGAAAAAATGAGAGTTTTAGGGAAAGCTTTATATATTACATTTGCATACACATACATAGGTATACGAAATGTATACAAACATCACAAGATATCACAAAATCACGATGACGCCCCTCCTCCCCTTTTTCTTCATTCTTCAAAAAAAATCTTTGATTTCCTGGATTAAATTTTTCGATTTGTACGCGGGTATTTCATCTTTGAACTGAATGGCACGACGATCTAAAATAACCGCTACTCCCCTGTCATTTTCGCTTCTTATCAATCTCCCTATGGCTTGCCTCATCTTTATGCTGGCGGGAACTTTGAACGCAAAATTCCAACCGTTTCCAAATTTGTAATCGTAGTACTTTGTGAGCATCTTCAGGCGTGCGGTGGGCTTCGGGTACGGAATGCCCACGATGACCGCGATTTCCAGCAGCTTACCTGGGAAGTCGAGGCCCTCGGATATGCGCCCTCCGAACACTGAGAGAATTACCCCTCCTTTTTCTTTGAAATTTTCTATT
>JALWEL010000202.1 GCA_027014065.1 DHVE2 group archaeon | reverse complement strand
TCATGGATATGTACGTGATTGGCGGTAAAGCGTTCTTCGTACCCACTCCCGGACAACCCGAGCAGGTTTATCTGGCTAGACATTTGAAATCTTCGGGTATAGCAGGATATGGAACGCAGGATTCTATAGAAATCGGGAAAATTGTTGATGAATCTTCTAAATATCGCGGTTTTAAGGGAGGCTACGACGTTGGTAAAACCCTCGAAAATATATGGAGCGTGATTTTTTGAAGTACAGGTGGAGATTGTGGCTGATAATCTCCGTCTTAACAAGTGCTGCATCCATGGGGATTCTGTTCACCCTGACGGTCACATCGTCGACGTTAGATTATTTTTTGAAGATTCCAATCGAACTCATAATTCTTGCGGCAACGGCTCACGTGTTTTCGTGGTTTTTCTGGGCGCTGAGGATAAAGATACTGGCGAAATCTCTGAATGTTGAAATTTCATTTTCTAAGTGCTTCAAAATAGTTTTGGTTAATTTATTTTTGGCATGCGTAACTCCATCCGGGATGGGCGGAGAGCCTGCAAGGATTCTCATGCTCAGGGAGTACACGGGTAGCGGTAGTGCTACCGCTATCACAGTTGGGGAGAGAATAATAGATTTCGTATTTTTCGGTGCGGCCTTCGCCATCCTCCTCTTTCTTCTGGGAATAAATGTAAATGTGCAGGGTGTAGAGTATTATTTGGTTGGCGTTGCCATTATCTTGGGTGCGTCCTTCGGAGTGTTTCTTTACCTTGTTCACAGGAGATACAAATTTAGAAGAATTTTGAAAAAGTTGGAGAAATTGATGGGGATATTCATAAAAGATTCTGATAAGAGAGCGGAGATCATGAGAAAAATGGAAATGGAATACGATGCATTCTTCGCCGGAACGTTTGCCATATTCAGAAAAAAGGGTTATTTGGCCTTGACCTTTCTATTCACGGTATTGATGTGGATTGTGGATTTTCTTATCCCCTCACTCCTACTCCTCGGCCTTGGATTCAACCCCCACTGGATATTTATCCTAACTTCAATGATAATAATTGTTTTGGTTACCATTCTTCCAATCACACCGGGCGGCAGTGGACTTGCAGAATTTACGGGCTATTTTCTTTTCAGTCAGATAGTTCCCCTTGACGTGGCTGCCATTATAGTTATCCTCTGGCGTGTGATTACATTTTACCCAAACCTACTTCTGGGATTATTCTATACCCTTCACCATATCTCTAACAACGGAGGTGAATAGCAATTGAGGTCGAAGAGTGATGGGGAAAAATACGTGGTTTCCCTTCGAAGGCATATATTCAGAACTCCCCACTGGATTTTATCCCTCACCCTTTCATCCATTATTCTTTATCTCCTTTCATACGTGATTCATCCCATTCATGTGGATGTGCTTTACCTGTTCTTAGGGCCGTATTTGTTGGTTATATTGCTGGATTACGTAACAATCAAATGTATAAGAATATACTTTCCAGCAAGGCGAATCATATCTCTTAATCTTTTTGCATTTATCATTTCATTTGTTCAACTGGTGATCCTCAATTTCTTTTATCCGTTTCCCTTTTCCTTCTTTCTATCCTTCTCCTCCCTGATTTTTGTGAGGTACGTGATTTACAGGGCTTTTCTATCGGAGAGAAAATTCGTAGGAACTCTCGTATCGTCTTATTATTCCGTAATACTCCTCGCCATATCATTTTTGTCGTATCAATCTTACTTCCTCCCCTACCTCCTCTCCACCATAGCGTACGGTACGGCGGCCTTTGCGTTCATAAGGAGTACCACGAGTATGTTCAGAAGGGAATTCAGGGAGGATCCCCTGTTCTTCATAGCATCCTTTATCAATTACGCCAGCAGAAATACAGTGGAAGATATTAAAAAGTTGAACAGATTTTTCAGTAGCATCTACGGGAATAGAAGAGTGCCGATAACGACGATAGTCTTTAAAAAGGATGGAGATTTAAAGGGAGTTTTCGTAGTTCCCTACGTCCATCCCGGCCCGTTTGGGGAGGTTGGAGGCAGCGATTTACCCAATAAACTTGAAAGGTATGTGGGAATCAAGAACATGATGGTTTTTCACAGCACCTCGACGCACGATAACAACATTGCTTGTGAAGAAGATGTCCAGAAAATTGCGAAAGCGGTAAAGAGATCGATAAAAGGAGAGTGTAAATACGATAAAATTAGCGATTTTCAGAGATTCGAAGTCAATGGAATACAGTACGTCGCTCAGCTTTTTGGGAATTACGCGTTGATTGCGATAATACCTCACCGCGCAAATTTCGATGATGTGGAACTCAGAACAGGAATTGCTATACGAAATAAAATATCCTCGTTTCTTGACGATGCGGCGGTGATAGACGGGCATGACAATTTTGATCCTAAAGCCCTGCCTCTGAGCCTGACACCTATGGATATAAATCACGTGGTTGCGA
>JALWEL010000201.1 GCA_027014065.1 DHVE2 group archaeon | reverse complement strand
ATTGTAAAGTGAGGCTTTTTTCTTGTAATCCGCCGCTTTTTTCCGAAGCTTCGCCGCTTCTCTAAGCTTTGCCAATTTTTCCTTCTCTCTCAGCGCCTCAGCTCCAGTCTTAGCTTGAAACTCCTCATACCCAACCTTTTTCTCCTGCTCACTCTCAAAAAGCTCCACCGGAGGACTTTTATCCTCTTTTTTCACGGGTTTAGATGTGCCCTTGTTGGAGCCCTTGTTTTTTTTGCCCGCCATCGTATCACCATGTAGATATGATTCTTCGGGTTTATAAATATTGTGGTTATTCTAAACCCTTCATAGAAATTGATTGAACACCGAGCGATATTCATCCAAGTTACCTATGTCTTTCCAAAGCCCAGAAAATGGGTACGCGTACACCTCATGGTTCCGGGAAAGCCACGCTAGGAAATATCCGGGGCTATCGGGGTTGTTTTTCTCCCCGAGGTACTCTTCTATCAATTTCTTCGTGCCTTTAGGGAAGATGTAGCAGGCGGTGCTCGCAAGGGTTGATTCGGGATTTTGAGGTTTTTCCTGCATCTTTACAACCCTTCCTTCATCATTTATTTTCACCACGCCGTACCTTTTCGCCTTCTCTCTATCTTTCACATCGTAAACCGCGAGGACCGGTGCCTTTACCTTATTGTAGAATTCGAAAAATTCTTTCATGGAGAAGTCGAATACATTGTCTCCCCCAACAATTATGTAATCATCATCGCCCATCATATCCATGGCGTAGTTAATCCCTGCTATGGCTCCAAATTTCTCCTCCTCGCCGTGCGTGGGTTCGATTATCAATTTTATATTTTCCGCTCTGCATTTGCTCCAGTATTCAAACTCCTTCTTGTAGTAATTGTTTGTGGATACGGCAACCTCATCCACGTTAATTTCCTTTATTTTATCGATAACCCAGTCGATTACCAACTTCTCCCCAAGGGGTAAAAGGGGTTTTGCTACGAAATCAGTTATGGGGGCAAGTCTCCTTGCATATCCTCCAGCAAGTACGAGAGCCTTCATGATTGGTGTAAAGAAAAATGCTATAAAAAACTTGATTTTGGTATTTGTATCATAGTAAAGTTTATATTTGGCCAACCCATTACTTTTTCCCGTAATAAGGAGGTAATGGCTATGAAAGATAAAGGCTTTGTAAATGGTAACTCTATGAGGAAAAATGGCACACGGGGCATGATAAATGGTTTAACAAACGGCAACGGAAATAAGGATGGCCTGATAAACGGCAATAGCAAAAAGCCGGAAAAGCCAAAGAAGAGCGTGATGAGCTCGTCAAAGGGCCGCTTGGGTGCGTGGGCTGTGGTTGGTATTGTTCTTCTGCTCATATTCGGCGTGTTTGCAATATCCACCAATTCTTTTAAGACCACGGACTGGAACGTTATTCATAAATACAGGGATTATGATTTGTCCTCCGTGGCAAATCCAAACATCGACATAAACAAATTTGCATTCCACCAGGCAAGGGGTGCATTTGAATTCTATATCAACTTTGCAGGCAATTTCTTAGATAGTGGAAAATACAAAAATTTGGCCTATGTTCTCATTGATAACGATACAAACAGGGCTACGGGATACGACACTGGATACATCGGCGCCGATTATATGATAAAGATAGAGGGCTACAATGGAACTTTGAGGGGCTCTTTGATGAAGTTTACCAGTATGAATCAGCACATATGGAACTGGACAGTAGAGGAGACTGCCATAATGCACCATGATGGAAATACAATCACTGGAAGCATTAATCATTTGATGAGCGGAAATGCGAAGATTATGATAGTAGCCCAGAGCGGTTACGAGCAGGACATCACCCCCGTGGTGGGGATAGAGAAACCTGCATTGTTAGTGGTGCAAACACCTCTAAAAAATGACACTTTGGAAGTTGAGCTAAAGCCCATGTACGGGGCTGTGAACGTGGATTCCCTTACTATATCCTATCCTGCGGGAGTTCAGATACCCGGATTGGAGGGTACAAAGTACACAATAGGTACAACCCTTACTTTGAGCAAGAACTACTATTTCAAGGTGGACACGAGCAACGTGTATCAGAGCGGAGTTGAGGTAAAGGTAAGTTCCGTGGCGAGCGACTCCATTTACACAATTTGGGGAAATTCGTTTAGAAAATACGTGGGAACTCCCAGCACAATACAGATAGACGGCTACTTCGATGACTGGAATCGCATTGTAGGTGTGAACAACTTCAATTACAACCCCACTGGCAACGTGGCAAATCCAAACATTGATCTTTATCAGTATTCACATTACAATTCTTCTAAGGATGTGTTCTTCTACGCCAGCGTTAAGGGAACCATGCTAGCGGGAAACATAGCTCCCGAAATTGAGAAAGCTCCCAGCGGAAACTGGAGTAATGCAACCCCACTTCCGCAGCAGGGCAAGTCCCCCTACGATTACGCTGAAATAACTTTCACCACTCAATCCCACGGCACGCACACCGTGCAGGTGTTCGGCTTCAACGGTCAGGTAATACGTGTGCTCTACGATGGCCAGCCCACTGATCAAGTGAAAGTCGGCGTTGGCAAGAATGGCGAGTACGGAGCCCTCGAGCTCAGCGTCCCCGGCAATTACAAAGTAACCAGCTACCACGTGAAGATGACGGACTGGAACAAAGAAAGCGATGAGGGAAGCGCGCATGGCGTTTTGATACCCACAAGACACAGCGCAATTACAATAGATGGAGATCCGAGTGACTGGACGGGAACTGCTCCTACGAGTGATAATAGTTTTACAATAAGCAATGGGGAGTTCATATGGAAAGATGCAAGCGGGGATAATCTTACTGATAACACCTACGATCTCCTCCAGTTCAGGATGACATCAGATGGTTCTTACCTATACTTTTTGTTTGAATTCAATAATCTATCTGGTTTAGGTCAAGATGGTGCTCCCGGTATAATGGTGACCCTCGATACAGACCAAGTGCAAAATAATGGTAATCCCTATTTCGGCTATAATTCTGAGACGCAAGTTGCTCAGAATGGGAATGCAAATTGGGAATACCAGCTTTTGATAGACCTAGCTGCCAATAATGTTAGTGATGGACAACCAGTGTATGGTGATGGTAATCAAGTATGGAACGGTGGTAGTTCCTTAGATTTAGTGAATACCAGTTGGGATGATAACTCCACTTCTAGTGATGAGTATGTGGCTTCCACTACTTATAACGCAGTAGAGGCGAGGATATCCTTATCTGAAATTGGGAACCCCAGCACAATAACTGTTGAGTTAGGCATAGTCAGAATGAGTTCGAAGACTCCTGGTGACGCGTGGGATCTTAGTGGCTCAGATGTTATAGATGCCATGACTACTGCGCAGGATACCTCTGCTGAGGTCAATGATGGATATATTGATTACTACGTAACAATAACCTTCGATACATCAACCGGAGATGTAAATACTGCCACAGATAGCACCGGTACAACAGTCCCCGAGCTCTCGCCGACTCTCGCAGTACCACTGCTGTTCATCGTTGCAGTGCCCATAATACTGAGGAGAAGAAAAGAGTGAATTTTTCAAGTATTTTCCAATTTCTTTTTTTTGAAGATTTTTGAAAAATGCAAAAAGTTTTTAAATATTAGCCGCATTTTGAGGGATATGGATGCAAAAAACACTAGGAGGGATGTGAGTTTGAAACCAAAGAGAATAGAGGTGAGAAAAAAGGGACATGCAAAGTACGCGGTGATTGTGGGCATCGCGATGGTTCTTCTCCTTTCTGGGCTCGCGGGAATTGTTACCATGACTCCGCATCACATGGCCACCAGGCATACAATATCTGTGGATGCGAATCCCAGTGACTGGAGCGGAACCTTGCCAAACACGGCTAATTCTTATGCGATAAGCAACGGTGAATACGTGTGGAACGACTCCGTGAATGATGAGCGAAACGACTTCAACGGCGGAAATTATGACGAGCGCGTTGATCTCACGGAATTCAGAATAACCGGGGATTCCTCGTACATATATTTCTTGGCTGAGTTCAAGAACATGAGCGGTTTCCACCTTGGTGACAATGGGGCCACATGGATGGCCATCGCCATCGACAACGGCACATCTGGTGGAGAGACATGGTTTGCCGGTAATTCCAACACAACGGTGAATTCCAGCGCTGCTTGGGAATATCAGATAGTGGTGAACCTTGCTGATTCTCGATACTCAGGCAAAGGATTGAACTTCACTGAATATCCTCTTAATGAGTCCACGGCGAACTGGGGCTCAATATTCTACGTAATAAACAGTACTTGGAAATTCATGAATTACACTGGAGATACGGGAGAGCACGGGCTCATGGCGGTGAATCTGACGAATAACACAATCGAAATAAGACTCGCGTGGAGTGTAATAGGATTGAACCCCGCCGATCTTCCAACTTTGCGAGTATCGGTGATAACTGCCAGGGGTTACAGCGATTACAGCAAAAATAGCGGAAATGTGTGGAGTACCTCGAGTGGTGGATTTGCTCTTGATTGTATTACCACCACGGGGCCCAACACATGGGACGAGGTTCAGGACGGCGTGGTTAATGATTACATCACCGTTACCTTTGATTCATCTGGCGATGTGAGCGACGGAAACTTTGTCCCTGAGTTCAACGCCCTAATTCTGCCCGTTTTCCTTGTTCTTATTGCTCCCGTGTTCTTGCGGAGAACTCGCTAATCTTTTCTTCTTTTTGTATACCCACGCAGATACCAGCGCGACAAATGTTATCAAAGAGGAGGCTATCGCAGGAATGGTGTAATATTTCGGAGTCTCCACGAAGAAAGTTATGTTCTCGTAAGTACTCAGGTTTCCATCGCTGGCCTTTACCATTAGCGTGTGTTTTCCATCGCCTAACTTGTGAACATCCAACTTTACCTTGTTCCCTTCGACCAAATTTCCCCCATCAATTGAGTACCACGTGCTCACGCTGGGACTGTCAATATCCTTTGCCGATATTGTTATGGTGCAATCTCTGCTTATGGTCGCGTTGTTTTTAATCGATATGGATATGCTTGGCGGATCATCCACTGGATAAATATACACTCGTAGAATCGCATCCGTTTTTGCTCCTTCTCCATCCATGGCTATTACTGTTACGTTTATCCAGCCGTTCCAGTTGTTATTTTTCTCTCCGGTGTTAGCATCGACGCTGACCCATGTGCCGTTCATTGTCACATACACACCGGAAGAATCGTTGTATTTCAAAATAAATTTCAAATTTTGAGAAATGTCATCGCGGAAAAATTCGCTGAGATTGATCATATTCACCCTTTTTCCATCTTCGGGAACTCTCAGCACGGGCAACTGCTTTATCTGCCACGGAGGGAGATTCGTGTATCCTTTCGATGAGAATTGCAACACAAATGAAAATTTTCCATCTCCGTAGTACACCATGTACCCTGACATTGTTTCTCTCTTCTCCAAATAGAATGAAGCGTTGGTGGCGGCAACCCATGCACACAACCCATCTAAGCCATTTTTTATTCCTCTCACACTTTTATTTGCCACGAATTCCAAAGATGTCAAATTCTGGAAGTTTGGAGAGGCAGTAATTCTCACACCGATTGTATCGGGGGTTGAATAATTCACGATGATACCCTTTGCTGTTATCGAGTATGTCTTCGTAATGTTCCCAATATTTGCAATAATCCTGCTTCCATCCATGCTCAAATTGTAAAGCGAGTTCTCGTATCCTATCTCTTCAAAAGCGTAGCTCTTCGAGCCTAAGTTGTACGGTACAGGATTGTCTTCGTAGTGATAGTTCGAAGTTGCTATGCCAACGATGTCCGTGAAGTCCGAGCCCTGTTCGTGCCAGCCCACCACGGGATTTCCTATGAGAATTCTCCCCTGAGAGTCCATTAGAAAGGTGATTTTTCCACCCCTTGGAGATACAACTCCAAATAATGTGCCGTTTGAAAATACAATGTCTTTAAAGCCGTCCATGTTCACATCTTCTCTCCATATTCCCGCTTGGGGATTATCCAGCCATTTCTGAGCAAAGTGGAAGATATTCACATCCTTAATATGTGATGCCTGATCCTTCTCCCAATCGGAAATATCATCGTGCATGGTTATGCTTATCCCCTTTCCCCGCCATGCGGTCTCGTACATCATGGCGGCGAATGATTTCATTGCAACATCGTATATCGGCGAAGATTCGGGTATTTTGCTTATGTTCTTCCATACATCGTGTATAACGGTATGGGGAGTTCGAAAATCCCCGAGTTTTTCCAGATTATCCACGGGGGTGTAATTGAAATAAGGCACACCGACTGTTATCTCGTGGTACGGGTCGTAGTACCAGGCGTCGTACAGATCGTAGGAATCATTCGGGCCTGCGGAATCGCTGCCCGCGGTGCCTAAATTCTGCGTGAGCCAGAAGTATGACGCGTCGCCTATGGTTATATTCCCATGGACCGGTAGATTTGCGAGCTCTTCTAACGAGGCCACGTGAATCCAGGGATGCTGGGCTATCCATCCGATGCTCTCGTTATAATTTTTAACTACTTCGGGCCCGCCCCAGCCCGGCGCGTTGCCGAAGAACTTCTCCCAGTCGTCCATGTAGAGGATGTACCTGTTAGCCGCATCCTCGATTTCATTTCTAACGAGTAATTTTCTTATGTTTTCGTTCAACCCGCCGTCCGTTGGATTCGGAAGCATGTCCTGTATGTTCTGCCAGTTTCCGGCGCGGCCGGTGTTGCTGATGAAGAGAACTTTTACCCCAGAGTCGTTCCACACATAGTACTCATCTCGTCCTTCGGATGCCCATGAGGGATGGTACCAGTTGAACGCAACTTCCGTATCGGCAACCACTATTTTGTAACCTCCATCCTTAACCGTTCTCTCCCAGCCGTGCCAGTAAACTCTTTCGGGAATCCAGCAAACCTGCGGGGTGTAGTTATAATACCTTTCGTTGTATTCCTTCGCCTCTTCCATGCTCCAGTTGTTGAACTCCCTCGGGAGATATTTGGGAATGTACTCCGCGTAAAATCCTCCGACCATGTGTGCTATTCCCTCATCCGCTAATTTTCTGAGATATCGATTAAAATCCGGACGATAATATTCGATTCCGTCCGCGAGCGTGCCGGAAATATGCAAATTAACAGGCACATGCCAGTACTCGTGTATGCTCGGAACTGCGTACATGCCCACATTCTTATCCCCGACAAAGTAGGATATGTTCTTCAGAAATTGATTGGCGTGGTGCAAAAATGCAATCTTTGTGGGCGTGATGCTCGAAGAAGAGGATATGCTTCCGTTGAGCCATCCCGTGCTATTGCTGTTCCCCCTGTATATGGAGGAGCCTATTGCGTCCACTATATCGCTCTCAGGTGTGTTAGACGTTCCAGAAGATATTTCACCAGGGCCTCCGTTCGTGCCATCTCGGGTGGTGTAAACCTGAAATGTAAGAGGCGAGCCGTCCCATCCATTCTGCTGTAGTATAGAAGAATTCAGTGCGAGCTCCACAGCATCCACCTGGGAGTTGTATTTTATTCCCTCAATGCTCCAGTTTCCGTAGCTCCAGTTTGAGAGATACACGGCGTAGTGCGATGTGTCGTATATGGCCAAGCATATCTCCCACGGCGTATTCGTTTGAGTTTCCACATAATCAGGAAGCCAATTTTGTCCGCCTGATGAGTAATTTATAGCAATGTACAAGTCCATGTTCCCAACTTCTGCCGCATATTGCAGGTTTAGAAAATCCACTCTGAAAAATAAAGTGGAACTTTCATAGCGATAGTAGAACGCTATAATATCGCGGGAATCGTCGTATCCGTCGTTGAATCGGTATTCATCCCCGTAATTGTCAACCGCTCTCACATCCTCTAAATTCCAATCTCTGAACTTTCCGTCGATTTTTATTCTTCCGGTTGCATCGTCGCCTACGGTTTTATGGTTTGAAATAACGTTGTGATTCCCGTGAACCTGCGGGAGCGAGACCATGAGAAGCATCGCTACCATTATTATTGCCACCACAGCTCTCAATCCAACACCCCCAGCAAATTTCCGAGGCGCTTCGCACCTTTTAGTGGGATATCCACATTCTCTTTTCTGTATTTCATCTCGTAATTCACTTCGTAAAGAGCCCTTTCGAACATCCACTCGTAGTATTCCCTTTCGGTGAAAATATGAGAGTTGTAGAACTCGTATATCTTTTCTATTCCGTGTTTTTCCCACTCGTCCCATTCTCCGCGGGATATGTATCCCAGCGCTCTCGCTAGCGTTGCTATGTCCCTTATTGGCGGCAGTTTTTCGGCTTTTCGGTATAGGGGCTCTCCTTCAAAATCAGTTATGATGATTTTTCCGTGGTGAAGGAGCATCTGGCCGAAATGCATGTCCCCGTGAATTTGAATTTTTTCTTTATCTACCTGCGAACTGAATAGCTGGCTGTGATTCTTCAATTTCAATCCGGCGCTTTCTGCGAGGCTTATGGTATTCTCTAACCACCTCTCAACATCCTCATTTTTCACCCTTTCTTCCCCCAATTTCCTCAGGATTTCATGCATCTTTCTAACCGTCTGCGCTATTTGAAACAGGATTTCATCCATATCCTCCTTCCACTCCTCTCCCCGCAGATATTTCTGCCTGTTCTCCCAGATTATCTTTCCCACATCCTCTCCGTTGAATCTCTTTGTGATTATTTGGATGTATTTGCCGTCGTAGAGCCCGTAGCCCAAGACTCGCGGAGCAATTTCTCCCAAGAGCCTTAAAAGTTCAGGCTCTCTATTCCCCACCTCTCTGTACGATTTCACCACCATGCCCTCGGTGGCGATCACATTGTTTGTGCTGTACCCCAATCGTTCCATCTTCCCAAAATCATCATCGACATCTCCGTAAAATTCGAATTTTTTCCCGTTCTCCGTCTCTATTTCTCCAATTTTATAGAGGGAGAGCATAGCTTTTAGGCCTTCCTCGGATTCGAAGGCATCTCTTCCCTTATATTTCATCTCGAATTCTTCACCTTTTATTATCAATTCCAAATCGCCTATCTTCGCACGGTCTTCAATCATTCAAAAGCCCCCAGTAGAGCTCGTAAGTTTGCTTTGCGATGCGCTCCCAAGAGAACTCTTCCGCCCTTCTTCTGCCGTTTTTGCCCATTTCTTTTCGTAGGTCATCGTCTTTTAGCAATAAGTTAACTTTCTCCGCCAGCTGTTGCGCGTTTTTGGGCTCAACCAAGAAACCGTTCACGCCGTCCTGCACGATCTCCTTTATTCCACCAACCGCAGACGCAACTACGGGCGTGCCGCATGCCATGGCTTCTAAGTTAATTATGCCGAAGGGCTCGTATATGGACGGAGTCACGAACACCGCGGCATGGGAGTACAATTGAACAAGGGAATCCAAGGAAAAATAGCGGTGGAACCAGATTATATTTTTCTCCCCCATTATAAGATTTCTGTAGTGCTCGTAAGTTTCTTTGCTATCCTCTTTGCCCGTCACGATAACTATTTTTCCGTCGATGTACTTCGAAGCTTCGATGAGCGTGTCTATGCCCTTTTGCCTCGTCATTCTCCCAACGAATAAAACGTAATTCTCATCGAGTCCTAATTCATCCAAAACCGCTCTATTCTCAGTTTTTTTGAATTTCTCCACATCTATGCCGTTGTAAATCACATTTATCTTTTCTTCCGGAATATCGTATACTCGCATTATGTCCTCCTTCATACCCTTTGAGACCGCTATAATCTTATCGGAATTCTCCAGCCCAGTTTTCTCCATCCAGACGCTCAGCTCGTACCCATTTCCTATCTGCTCCCTCTTCCACGGTCTCAGGGGCTCTAAGCTATGCACTGTGCTCACCAACTTATTTCCGTTTAACTTCTTCGCCATGAAGCCGGCTAAGTTCGCATACCACGTATGTGTGTGAATTATATCCGCATCCACAGGATCCCTAACCATTGCAAGATTTAGGGACAATGTGCTCAATACCTTATCCCACTGGTATTTTCCATCGAAAATTCCCCAAGGCTCGTATTCTTTCACATCGCTTTCCCTATTTGCATTGAGGGTTCTTATCTCCACTTCCACATATTTGGAAAGATGTTTCACTAAATTTTTTATATGCACTCCCACCCCGCCGTAAACATTTGGCGGATATTCTAAACTCATCATGGTCACCTTCATAGTATCGCCTCCCCATCTCGAAATATGTGAATCCTATTGATGTTGAAAACCACGTCCATCTCTTCCCCCGGGTTTATCTTTACAACAGGTGGAAATCTTGCCAATATTTCATGCTCCCCAATCTTCAAATGTGCATGTATCTCGGAGCCTAATGGCTCAATGACGTCCACCTTCACCCGAATTCTCTGTGCTTCCTTGTTCTCCACGAACAGTGAGTCCATCACATCCTCCGGGCGAATTCCAAACTTGACCCTGGAGCCCATATGCTCTTTTAACTTTTCTTTAAGCTCTTCAGAAAGATTAAGTGTGAAATCGCCGAAATCCAGCACATCCTCTTTTATTTCGCAATCCATTATATTCATCTCGGGACTTCCTATGAACGTGGCAACGAAGAGATTACGCGGATTGTGGTACATGGCCATTGGCTCGTCCATCTGCATTATTTCCCCCCGATTTAAGACCATTATTCTGTCCCCTAAGGTCATGGCTTCTAACTGGTCATGAGTCACGTAAACCATCGTCGCTTTCAGTTCTTGATGTATTCTCTTCAGTTCCACGCGCATCTCCGCTCGTAATTTCGCGTCTAAATTGCTCAGGGGCTCATCGAACAGGAAAACGCTGGGATTTCTTACCAGAGCTCTTCCGAGAGCGACGCGCTGTCTTTGCCCACCGCTCAGCTGCGCAGGCTTCTTCTCCAATTGCTCTTCGATGTGAAGCATCTTAGCAGCTTTATGTACTCTTTCATCAATCTCGTCCTTTGTGTAAACTCCTCTGAATCCCCTCTTTTTTAATTTCAGAGCGAAGGCCATGTTGTCGTAAACAGTCATGTGCGGATAGAGCGCGTAATTTTGGAAAACCATCGCTATGTTCCTGTCCTTCGGAGCTAAGTTCGTGACATCTCTTTCCCCTATGTAAATCCTCCCCGATGTTGGCTTCTCCAGACCTGCGATCATCCTCAAAGTCGTTGTCTTGCCGCTTCCAGATGGGCCCAGTATGACGAAAAACTCACCGTCTTCTATTTCGAAATTAAGGTCTTTGACCGCTTCGAATTCTCCGAATTTTTTGCTCACATTTTCAAATTTCACTCTCATTCTATCACCCTTTCACACTTCCTGAGGTCATTCCAGATATGAGGTACCTCTGCAGGGAGAGGAATACGAGCACCACAGGTATGGAAACCATGATGGACACTGCAGCGAACACTCCCCATTGGGAGCTCGTTGTTCCCGTTAATCCGACGAACTGCATAATCCCAACTGGCAAAGTGTAATGGTCTTCGCTCATGAACGTGTAGGCGAGAACGAACTCGTTCCACGCGGTTATGAACGAGAATAGAGCGGCCACGGAAATTCCCGGAGTGGCGAGGGGAAGAACAACGCGCATGAACGCAGAGAAGCGGGAGCAGCCGTCGATCATGGCTGCCTCATCTATGGATTTCGGGATGGAGTCGAAGAATCCCTTTGACATCCACACGATGAGGGGAATCGCCGTGACCGCGTATGCTATTATGAGCCCTATGAAAGTATCCACCAAGCCGAGATTGTACATTATCAAATAATATGGGATGAGCACTATTACCCCGGGGAACATCTGGACTACGAGGAAGAGCATGAGCGTCGCGTTCTTCCCGTGGAAATCAAATCGGGAATAACCGTATGCGGCGGTTACCGCTAAAACGATTCCCAGAATGGTTGTTCCCCCCGCAACTATTAAGCTATTTCTAAGCCAGAGGAGAAAAGGAGTTTTCTGAATCGCATAAATGTAGTTATTAAACGTGGCTCCGGCGGGAAGCAAAGACAAATTCGGCGAGAAAAGGGTGTTGGTTGGATTGAGAGAAATCCATACCATGTACCAAACCGGCACAATTATTATGAAAAGCATGCCGTACAGGAATCCCCATGTGGCGAGGTTCTCCACGTATTTCATCGCTTTCTTTTCTTCCAAAAGCGCCGATGGAACGAAGATGAGAAGGGGAACAGATAGAATGAAATTTCCGTAGTATACCGAGAAAAATACGCTGGAAGTCGCTGCAATGGCCGATGCAAGCATGGGCAATTCATCTCTGGGAAGAAAGAGATAAGCGAAGAAAATTAAAGAAGCGGCCGCGAGGATTATTCCGTATATCCCTCCGTAAGCTACAGCGAACGCAATTGCTATGAGCGCCAATATGATAGGGTACCATGGATTCTCCGCCTTTATGAACTCCCTTCGTATTTCGAATTTGATCGTCCTTTCCCCGAATTCCTCTTTGATATCTGAGGTGAAGAAATAGAGCAGGAGGAATATGTCCAATAATGATAGGATATTGAAACCGTAGAACCCGTACGCCCTTATGTCAGTTAAGAGCCAGTAATAAACTGCGAGGGCGAAGTCAACAAAAAGGATTGAAATCATGTAGAGATAGATTTCCCTGTAATTCTTCTTGGCCAACCATATTGCAATGAGGAACAGGAAGAATAAAATGTAGGTGGCCGGCTCTTTTATGGGGAGTGAAATTACTCCCGCGAAGGAAAGGGCGTATACCAGCGCATAGAGAGAGAAAGCCACGCTAAGTGCATTTCTCTTGTTGAACTTAAATCTCCTTTCCCTTCTTATTTCGCTGTTCACTGATGCCGTGAATTTCGAATAACTGACGCTGAAGGCCATTATTATGAGGAAAATCACCACGGAATACGCGGCAGCGTACCCGAACATCCAATCTCGAAATGCTTTGTTGTACACGAAGGTGATAAGCAGATCAGTCTGTCCCGCGGAGAATCGTCCAGCGGCCTGAGGTCCGCCTCCAGTCATGAGGTAAATGACGTTGAACATGTTGAACGTCCATATGAAACCCATCAGAACGGCGGGGGTTATCACTGGCTTCAGCATTGGAAGTGTTATGTGCCTGAATTTCTGCCAGCGGTTGAATCCATCAATATCCGCGGCTTCGTACAATTCCTTCGGTATTCCCTGCAATCCCCCTAAGAACATCATCATCATGAATGGAAAGCCGAGCCAGATATTTGTCACGAGAACTGCAATGAACGCGTACGGAAATTCGCCGAGCCAATTTATTCCAAGACCTAAAGCTCTATTTATCAGACCATAGTTCGCGTCGAACATTCCCCGCCAGACTAAAATCGATATGTATGCGGGTATGGCCCACGGCAGCAGAAGAAGGGTTCTGTATATACTTTTTCCCCTCCTCTTCCCGTGGAGAACGAGAGCGAGGGCTAGGCCTATGAGCACGTGCGCTGACACATTTGCGATTGTCCATATGACCGTTGTGTTCAGAACTAAATAGAAATCCGGGTTGGTGAATATGTTAACGTAGTTTTGCAATCCTACGAAATGCGCCGAAAAATCATGCCCCATACGGTAATCCGTGAAAGATAGGTAAAAGCCGTATATCACGGGATAAAAGCTAACCAATGCAAGACCCAATAGAGCTGGAAGAATGTAGAGATATGCACTTCTGACATCCCGAGGATCTTTTCGAGAGATGAGAAAGAGGGCTACGAGCATAATGGCGGCGATGGTCGCTATGCTCAGATAAACTGCCGTAGGATTCTTTTTTGCCTCGGTTCCCCTTATGAGCGTGGTGAACGAATCTTCCTCAACGATTTTGCCATTGGCAACTATGCGCACCTCATATTTTGTGTTCTCCTGCAATCCCCCCAGAGAGTAGCGGATCTTAGTTGCGTTATTCGGAACTACTATCCTGCGGCCTTCCCACCGGGCGTAATGCCATGAGTTTGAGAAATACTCGACGAATCTCACCTCGTAGCCCGTGGCATTCCCCACCCATACGGAATCGTACAGAGAGAAATTGGTAGTGGAATTTTTCAAATACACATCGTACCTTCCCGCTCCCGTTGTGCTCCACTCTACCGTGGCGGATGTTGCATGAATTTCCACCACTTCACCCATTACCCCAGGGAGCAGCAATGCAAAGAGAAGAAGCACCGCGAATATTTTGAGTTTCACTCGTTCACCTCCCTTATCTTCTCCTCAATCTGCTCCTGCGCGATGTTCAGAGCTTCTTCCACTGGCATGCCTGTCTCGTAAATTTTACCCAATGCTTCGGTGACCTTCTCCTGAACTATGCTCATCTCCGGTACGTTGGGGTAAGTTTGCCCTCGGGCAGCTTGATCTTTAAGCACATTTATTATGGGGTCATTCTTCACTTTTGGATCTTCTAAAACATCCCAACGGGTGGGCGAAGTATGAGCGTTAACCGCAAAATTCATCTCCACTTCCTTTGATGTGAGGAACTTAATGAGATCGAAAGCAAGGGCTTTATTTGGAGAGTCCTTTGCGATGGCGTATCCCTTATATCCTATAAGAGGGGCCAGCGGCCTAATCGCTTTGGGAAGCACCGCGAGTCCGTAGTTGGGCACCGCGAGCTGGATTTCGCTTATCTTCCACGGGCCTTCGATGATCATGGCCGCCTTTCCAGAGTTGAAATAGGTGACCATTGTCTGCTCATCCACGGGCGTTTTTGGCATGATCCCTTTCGAAATCAGTGATTTAATAAATTTGGTGGCAGCTATAGAGGCGTTGTCGTTCACCACCGGTTTTCCTTTGTGAAATATTTCCCCACCGAACCCGTACTGGAACGGGAACCACCAATACGAAGAGGTGGTTGGAAAAACAAGTCCGTATTCCGCCGAAGAATTTTCGGCGATGGAAACCATATCATCCAAAGTCCAGGTGTTGCTTATATTTCCTTTAACTAAATCTCGATTGTAAATCACGAGGAGGGAATCGTAAGATGCAGGAAGGGCATAGAGATGGCCGTCGTACGTCATAGCGTCCAGAGATTCGGGCAGGTACGAGCGCCAGAGAGTTGGATCCATGTAATCGTCCAACGGTTCTAAGAAACCCATCTTTGCCACTTCGCCTATCATATCATTGGGAATTCTAATCACGTCCGGCGGGTTGCCAGCGTTGGCCTGCGTTATGAATTTGTTTATCGCTGCGCTGTACTCCTGCCACTCCGCTTTTACCACTATATCTGGGTGCATTCTTTGATACTCTTCTATCATCCGCATGAACGTGTCGTACTCTTTGCTTCCGCGTGTGTACGTGAACCACACAGTTATGGTTTTTTTACCCTCCTGGGAAGATGACGATGGAGAGTATAGAACAAGGGCGATGGAACCGACAATCAGGAAAAGCACAAGTCCAATTTTTCCGTATTTGGCGATTTTCTTTTTCTTATCTTTTGGGGTACGAATCCAAAGGAAATGTACGCTTACAAGTAGAAGCGCGAAGATTATTAGACCTGAAGATATGTAAATTTCCGAGGGGAAACCGCCTTTGTTTATAGGCGTAGTTTCATTTGTCTCGTTTTCCTCGCCATTTCCACCTGCGGGTAGCACTATACCCGGAACCACGGCGAATTTTTTCTCCGCAACGTTATACGAGCCTAAAATCTCCTGCTGAGTTCGTGAATCTATCCATGATTCATTCGCCTCCACAGGGGTGATCATGTCGATTATATCCGGATCGTAAATCGTGTCGGTGCCCCCTCCGAAGTTCCACCTACCAACATTTTTGTTTACTATCCTCCATTTGCCCGGACCGTACTCATCCTGGGAACCCACCACAATAACGTATCCGTATTTCCTAAAATTATGGCCTATCAGAGACAGAGAAATACGAACGGTGACCGTGTTATTGTCCCATGTCTTAGTTGATTCGTTGAAATCCGCTATTGCGCTCACTCCGTTCCTCACTATTGTTCCATCGCTTTTTTCTAAGTACACGTCCCATCCTCTGGCCGAAATTGCGTATTCCCATGCAAAATCATCTCTAACTTGGGCGTAAGCACCCTCAAGCATGTTTATGTTTCCGCTCCCCTTTTTCCTATCCGCATCGATGTATATGTTTATCATCTGCTGCGAGAACAGGTACTTCGGATTCCATATGGGCTTACCATTTACCACCTTTCCCATGGAGCGAAAATGGAATTCGAATCCAAGCACGTAGGAGGTGTTGAATATTCTAAGTTCAGTTATATCGAACAGCCATTTGTTGGGCCACATGTCTCCAGCGGTGGGATATATATAATGTCCGTTCCCGTTATCATCTCCCAAATTATCGTGAATCGTCATAATGTAAGTTTTCTTTTCCAAAAACGGTATGAAAAGCTTTACCGGGGAATTTGGCGCTATATCCACAACGCTTCTCTCCTCAGATGTAACAGCGTCCAGATAGACAAATTCACCCATGTTCAACCCCACATCATTTAGAGGTATTCCTATTTCCACGTAATCTCCTATGGCTGCGGTTTGCTCTGATGTTGCAAATACCCATTTTCCATCACCCTGTGCTTTGAAAACGGCTAGTGTAGTTTTACCCGAGCTCAACACCTGGGAGAACGAAACCATAACTCTGTATTTTACGGGAAACCCTAAAGCGGTAGTGCCATATACGGGCATGTAGTTTATGTCGGGGAGATTCATATTTTCGGGGCTCGGTGTGGAAAAGTACAGCGAGAGATCAACATCCCTGTTGATGAAATTTTTAGCCGGACTATTCAATCTGATTAAAAAGTACAGAGATTGCGGGTCATAGGTAACATAGAGTTGATTTATTCCAAAGGAGTCGTTCGTATCTGAGTCGTTGTACAGGAAAGCTTTACTCCATCCTTTCTCCATCTCTCCATCAACGTTTGGGGTAAATGCACCTCCAATTCTATCCGGATTCTGTGGTTTTTTGATTTCGGCAGTGAGGTATATGGGTGGATTTTCCCCTATTGCCCTATATACGTTTATGAGGTGCGTCTTGAAGAGATGGTCGAACATGGGTTCGTCCCTCGTCGTTTCGTCAGTTCCGTACCACCAGAACCAGTCCGAACCCTCCGCGGGGTACAGCGATTGCCATGCCACCATGGCGTGGGAATCATTACCGTGGAGTTTCGTGTAATTAACCAGTTCCCTTCTTGCCTCTGCTAACCAGTTCCACGCGGTGTCTTCATCAGGCTCTCCTTCCCATGTTAGTAGATTTCCGTCCATCCATGAACCCGTCGCCAGATGCGTTATTTTTCCCGTGGCCCCGTGCTTCTCTAAGAATTCGTTCACTGTGACCGGTCTGATATTTGGATCCTCGGATACCTTCTCGTAGAGCATATTGAGGAAATCCCTGCCATTATCTTCGTAGGAAGGATTGTTCATGAACATCCAGTTTTCCCCATCTAAAGCCACTACTACCAAGTGATTTTGCGGATCTGGGAAGTACGTGGCAGCGCGCTCCACGTAGTTTATAAAATCTTTAACCGCATCCTCCGCGCTCATTCGATTGTACACGAATCCTATGCGGTCCGAAAGCACGCGGTCGCGGAACACCATGTACACGGAGGAATGGTTCTTTTCATCCTCTGCTATGTATGCCTGATACATGTAATCGGGGTTCTTTATGAAATCACTACCCTTATCTATCACATCGTATCCGGATTTATCCAGAACGTAGGTATCGGAAACCATCCACTTAACACCGCTTTGATTGACCGGTTTTATGACCGCCTGCGACACGGCCTCCTCCGAGGGCCAGAGCCCAACGGGATAATAGCCGAATACCTTCTTGAACTCATCCCTCCCCGCTTCGAGTTGCCACATGGTATCGTTGTACCAAACTCCTTTACGCACATGTATTCCGCTCTGCTGCCCAACCCACCCGGGCATTAAAAGAAGGGGCATTATGGGATGGTAATAAGGGGAGCAGGTAAACTCGGCGTTTTTTATGCTTCTATAGGTAGGTAGTACGATTCTGGCGATGTCGAATTGCTTTTGAATCACGTACGCCAAATCACTTTTTGAGAATCCTCCACTTTGATTTAGCATGCCCCAGAGTTTAGAGTCCATGTACTGCTTCCCGTACTTTCCCTCGATTAGGGGTTTGCTGATCTGCAACAGGAAATAAGAAACTTCCAGATCCAAAATTTCCTGATCGCTCAGTTGTTTTCCCTTATCCACTTTATTTGCGAGGGAAGCATAATAAACATTCAGTGGATCCTTATCGTGAAATACCCAGTCCGCAATCCAGAAGAATTCCGTTTCAATTTTCTGTCGCTCTTCTTGGGAAAGGGATGCAACTCCCCCGTTTAATGTTTTAAGAGCTAATTGTAAATGGGGATCGGTATAGTTTTCCAGTACGTATTTTCCATCGCGGTATGTGAGATTACCACGTGCAACATCCTCTATTTGATATAGAAGCGCAGGGACAAAGTTGATTGTTACCTTCATGTCCGGATGCTCTTTTAAGATAAACGCATGGTCCACATACTCCTGTACAAGGTGCACCCTGGTCCACGGGGCCAGATATTTCCCGGTGGATAGATCCTTGTATAATGGCTGATGCATGTGCCAAATGATTGCAAGATTTATTGCATTTGGATTAGTCCCATTTCCTCCCTCATAGGTTACGTTTACCTCTTTTATCGCCACATTGCCGCATACATCGTAAGCGTATACCTTTATCAGATGGTTCCCTTTGGTGTAGTTGCCCCACTGATACTTCCATGTTCCGTTGCCCAATCCGTACATTTCTTCCGGAGGCGAGGAATCAATCTGCACTTTGAGGTCATCTACGGCGGTATCATCGTTGGCTCGGGCCATGATCGTATATGAGGTTGTGTTTATCAACTCCCCTTCCATGGGATGAATTATATCAAGATTCGGAGCGTTTGATTCGTTAACTGTGGTTATTATATGCGACGGGTCATTTGGGCTCACATCGGATGTTAAATCGAAGTGGTAATAAGAGTAAAAATGCACGCTTGGCGAATTCCCAGCAGGGTTGTTCGTCGGAAACGCCGCCCAAACCCGATCCTCTGACTCCCACTGCGCAAAGATTAAAACATCCACTGCTTTAGGATTTCCTATATCCTTAAGAGGCAGTTCGATTTCCGTTGTTTTATTTCCGCTCCATCCAATATAATTTTTGCCGGTATAGCTAACTTCATTCCAATCTGAATTCCATGAGTACAGATGAACATCAAATCCTTTCTCCACTGCGAGGAAGTAATCGGCTGCGAAGGGGAGCACATGAGAAGATATGCCGTTCCAGGAATAAGATGCGGTGCTTCCTCCTAAGGAGGTGTTCAAATAAATAAAAAGATCCCCCTCATTGTCCCACGCCGTTCCGTTCCACGCGAAGAAGAGCGAGGTGGAGTTCCATGTTAGATATGCCTCTTTGTACGCATCCTCCCCCAAATATTCATCGGAACTCCAGTCGTTGAGCTTCCCGTCGCAAACGATGCTGTGATAAGTCTTAGCTGATGTGTACGGAATACCGGAAATTATGATTAACAAAATCAGGGCTGTTACCCACCATTTCATCTTTTTCTCCTCCTGTATATGAACACTTCACCAACAATTATTATTCCTCCAGAAACTAAGATGGATACGTAAATCAAATCTATTTTTCCTCCGCTCTTCTTGGTTTCATTTCCTTCGTTCTTTTCGTTTACCTTGTGCTCCAAAACCTCGGTGGCAATATTGCCGTAAATATCCTCCGCTTTCACGGTTATGTTGAACGGGGTATCGTTGGTTACACCCATGATCTCCACTCTGAAAGTTCTATTTCCTTCAAAGGAGTAATTTTTATATGCGCCATTTGATTCGAATATCAGAGTGGAATTTGCCTCTCTGTTAGTTTCCCACGATATATTTACCCATTCTCTATTGAAATCGTAAGACAAATTCATTATTTTCAAAGGTTCCGGTGAAAAAATCTTTCCAGTGTTGTAGAAGTAATCGATGGTAACTTCATCGCTGCAATTGGTGTTCTTCGTCACATCGCCAACGTCTGGTATCGTATCTAATGCCGTTTCGTTGTCATGCCCCACCACCGCCAGAGAGATTTTCACACCCGTGGTGTTGTACATGGCGCTTTTGTAATTTTTTCCATAAAGC
This sequence comes from DHVE2 group archaeon, assembly GCA_027014065.1. Lineage (GTDB taxonomy): Archaea > Thermoplasmatota > Thermoplasmata > Thermoplasmatales > Aciduliprofundaceae > JAADDK01. The sequence goes on along the minus strand of JALWEL010000201.1, from coordinate 4,181 downwards.
ACGTACCAAGGAATTGCCATCTCAACGTCACCCCTTACCCCGTTGCCCCCCGTGGTGGCTACGATGAAGTCGTAGGATATATCTTGGGAGAAATTCTCGCTTAGAACATGGTAAAAGTTTCCCTTCTGCTCATCCCATTTTCCGTAGAAGAATTCGCATCTGAAGTTTCCAAAATCTATTTTTCGAGGCCAGACGTTCATATGCTCTAAGCTCGTAGTTCCATCATTCCATGGTGAATCTGGATCTATGAACACCATGGTTCCGTTATCGTACTTGCTGTCGCCCCAAACACCCGTGCGGTACTCGTATCCCACGTAAAGATAATTATCGTCCCATGTCACATAAAGCTCGTACACTTCGTTCTCAACCACATTCTCCATGTCTCCGGCGGAGTCTTCGCTGCTATCCTCTATTTTGGTGAGATTTGAATCCCCGCTCCAGTCCGTAAGGTACCCATCAATGTTGAATTTTGGCTTTGCAAATTTCACACCGTATTTATAATCGGAGGGATGAATGCCAGCTTTTATTGGCAGGGATATGTAGTTGGAGAAATTCTGCTCTCCTTTACCCATTGGATTGGTGGTAGGCCAAACCGACCAGACATTTACCGCGTTTTCCCACTGTCCATATGCTATCACATTCACCTTTTTTGGATATCCAATTAAATTTAAGGGGATTTTAAGCTCTATATTCACGTTCCAATCTTTGATGTATCCTCCCAACGATTTCAACGAACGGTATTCTGTCCAGTTATTATTGCTGTATTTTAGCAGATACGCATAGCTCTCGTTCTCTATCGCGATATAATAATCCGCATCGAAGGGAAGTTCATGCTGGCCGTACCAGTTTAAGCTTTTATTCGCGCCTCCCTCTTTCACATCCAAAGCAATGAACATATCGTTGTCAGTAGAACCCCTGTGAAATCCAAAGTATATGTTGTAAAAATCAAATGTTATGTAAAAAGTGGCGGAATTCACGGTTCCCATGCTTTCATCATCTCTCCAATCATCCATGTTCCCATCGCAGGTTATGGAATGATATGTGTGAGCGTATGCGGAATATGGAAAAAGCAATAAGAGGAGCATTGCCCCAATGATTATAGCAACAGCTCTCATCCAACCTTCAAATGTGTTATGGTATTTTATGTTTTTCTTCCCTCATTTTTCTCTTAAAATCTCCGCTGCCCTTTCGGGTGGCATGGGATTTATGTAGAAGCCCGTGCCCCACTCGAAACCCGCGGGTTTGGACAACCGGGGCATTATCTCCATGTGCCAGTGATAATAACGATATTCATTCTTTGTGTTTATTGGCGAGGTGTGAATGTAGTAGTTGAAAGGCACATCGGGAATGGTGGCAAATAATTTGCGCAGTGTTTCTTTAAGAACTCTGCCAAGCTCCCAAACGAACTCGTCGTTCAGCGCTATCTTCTCAAACCGAGCCTCGTGGAACTTTGGCAAAAGCCACATCTCGAATGGGAAACGAGAAGCATAGGGGCAAATCACTATGTAATTATCGCTCTCCAGAACTACCCTCTCTCCTATTTCCTTCTCCTTTCTTATGATTTCGTCGTATATGCATTTCCCATTGGTTCTTATGTAATATTTCTTTGCTCCTTCCAACTCTTCCGCTATGTTGGGGGGAATCATTGGAGTGGCTATGAGCTGGGAATGTGGGTGCGAAAGAGATGCTCCTGCGTCCTTCCCGTAGTTTTTGAAAATTAGAATGTACTTGAATCTCTTATCTTTGGTGAGGTCGATATAGCGGTCTATGTACGCCCTTATTATTTCGTGCATTTGCTTCTCTGGTAATTCGTATGGTTTCACATTGTGATCAGGGGTTTCGATTATGACCTCATGAGCCCCTATCCCGTTCATGCTCCTTATTATTCCTGATTCTCTGTAATCCAAATCCCCTTCAATTCTAAGCGCCGGATATTTATTGGGAATCACCCTAATCCACCATCCCTCTCCATCTCTCTCCCCATCTTCCCTGTAAGCTAAAATTTCTGGGGGAGTCATGCTCTCGTGCCCGGGGCAAAATGGACATTTGCTTGTACCGGAATTTTGCGCAGGGTTAACTTTGAAATCTGAAGGTCTCATGTTCCTCTCAGGAGATATTACCACCCACTCCGAGTCGATTACGTAATCTCTTCGAATCTCAGGCATAGGAAAAAGTTCAAAACTATGAATTATATAATGTTTTCCTCTTCTCCAAAATTTTATCAATCAGCTCATTGCTCGCACCTATGTAATTGAGCGGATTCAAAATTTCGTCTATTTCCTCCGCGACAAGTTCTCCTATCTCTTCATCCTTCAATAGATTATCCCTGAATCTCCCTTCCTTCATAGCTATCTTTCTCAACTTCTCGTGGGCGTCCTGCCTGCTCCATCCGTGCTCAACGAGAAACATTATCATCCGCTCGGCCATGACCTCCTCGTGCTCCCTCAGATTTTTCAGCATTCTTTCTTCGTTTACCACTAAATTCTTGAAAACCTGATTCATTTTCACCAGTATATCATCTAAGAGGACGCAGGTGTGGGGGATAATGAATCTCTCGGCGGAAGAGTTCGTTAAATCTCTCTCGTGCCATAGAATTGCGCTCTCGTGCATTGGAATTAGCTGACTTCTGATTATTCTGGCAAGGCCGCAGATGTTCTCGGAAGTTATGGGATTCTTCTTGTGCGCCATGGTACTCGAGCCCACCTGTTTCTCCACATCGAAGCCCTCCTGAACTTCCCCTATCTCGCTCCTCTGCAAGTTGCGAATCTCCGTGCCGAATTTTTCCAAGCTGGTAGCCACTCCCGCCATGAACGAAATTAGCTCCACATACCTGTCCCTCGCCACTAACTGCGTGGGGGATTCTTCTTCTCCTAAGCCCAAATCCTTCATAACCAGTTCCTGAATTTTCAACGCATTCTTACCCATGGCGGCACCGGTGCCCACGGCACCCATCATCTTCCCCACCAAAATTCTTTTTTTAATCTCTCTTAATCTCTCGTGATGCCTCAGAATCTCCGCGAGAAAATTTGCCATCTTCAATCCGAAAGTAACAGGCACAGCTGCCTGCCCGTGAGTGCGGCCTAACATCACCGTGTTGCGATATTTATCCGCCAACTTTGCCAGTGTGGATTCCAATTCTTCTAAATCCCTCTCCAGATATTCCAAATACTCTTTCAATTGGAGAGCCGTGGAAGTGTCGATTATGTCGTTGCTCGTAGCGCCGAGATGAATGTACTTCCCGCAATCGTCGCAGAGCTCCGCGAGAGCCTTTACCATCGCCATTACGTCGTGTTTTATTTCGCTTTCAATTTCCTTTACCCTCTCCAATTTCACCGAGTTGATATTTTTTTCCACCTCTCCTATGCAATTCTCGGGCACAACTCCCAGATTTACCCATGCTTTGACCAGAGAGAATTCCACCTTAAGCATGTAACGGAGCTTCGCCTCCTCGGAAAATATTCTCTTGATTTCCTCTCTTCCGTACCTGTAATCCAGGGGACATACCAGCATATTCGTAGATGCTAATCCACTAATTAATATTTTTCACCCTCAGAAACTTCTCCCTCTCGTCGAGGGGCATTGTGGCATCAAACCCTAATTTTATGGTCATGTGCCCTTCGTAGGCACTCGGATCCAGCGAGGAGCCTCGGGTTGGCCCCATCTTTATTAAATCGCGATCCCCCTGGAATCTCGTGGCTATTGCAAATTCCACGTCGTAGGGGTCGTCGATATCTATGTCCTCGTCCACCACAACCACGTGCTTCATGGAACGATGACCCTTGAATGCGCCGTAAATGGCTTTCCTGCCATCATCATCGCTCTTCTTCTTTATTTTTACCACTCCATGCAACCACGAGCAGCCGCCGGGGGTGAGCCGTACGTCTAATACATCAACTCCCTCGTTTTTCACTGCTCTGTATATTGTGGGCTCTCTGGGCATGCCCATCAGGTTGTAATGCTCCAATCCTCCGGAAATGAGAAGATGCAGTGTTTTCGAGCGATAGTACATGCGCTTGAATTTCACTACTGGCTGATTTCTAACGATGTCGTATGTGCCGGTTATGTCCACGAATGGCCCCTCTTCGTGATACTCGTTCGTCAACGTTCCTTCTAAAACGATTTCGGAGTTGTAAGGCACATATACGCCATTTGGAAGCTCCACCGCAATTTCCTCTTTACCC
>JALWEL010000200.1 GCA_027014065.1 DHVE2 group archaeon | reverse complement strand
CGCGGAAGACGGCCGTTCAATAAGATGCGTTGATATATCTTCTTTCATTTACGACCTTCCAGATTCTCGTGATACTAAATGCTTCACCACCGACAACGCCAGCGGGGCCACGAGCATGGCCGCAGGAATTCAGGAGATGGTTGAAATAGGGGCCGATATTTTTCTGATTGATGAGGACAACAGCGCCACGAACCTTTTGTTTTACGATTCTCAATCATCTCAATTGTTTAAGCACAAGACCGTGAGCACAATCACCGAGAAGGCGCGGGCAATGAAGGAAAAAGGAATATCGTTGGTAATTGTTTCCAGCGGCACCATGCCCATACTGAAGAGCGGGGATACCGTCATTATAATGGAAGACTACCGCCCGAGGGTTGTTAATGTGGAAAAAGAAAAAAATAGCGAGGAATACGAAAAACCTATAGAGCGAATCCTAATTAGTTTCCCGGAGCTCAGAAAGATGAAAATACACGGCTCGTGGCTCGATTCAAAAGACATAAAAAGGCCGATAAGGATGGAGAACAACGAGCAAATAAAGGAAAATTCCCAACTGAAAACAATCGGAAAGATAATGGAATACGGGAGAATAGAGGGCATGAAATTCTCGGATATCGCAAAGTTAGTGGATAATTTAAGCATATTTGACATTTCGTGCTCGTTCGGGCCCGATTACGGAGAGATAAGGAGCATTGATTTCATATTCGCCCTCAATCGAATACAAGAAATTAGAGTAAGGCACTGAGCGAGTTTTTCAACTCTCTATATGTTTCCCTCATAGCTTGGGGAATAACTTTCGTATCCGCTAGCACGGGCATGAAATTCGTATCTCCGTCCCATCTGGGAACTATGTGAACATGCACGTGATCCACAATGCCCGCTCCGGCCACGCGGCCGAGATTAATGCCGATGTTGAATCCATGGGGATTCATCGCTTTCTTAATTGCTCGTATCATGAGAGAAACAAGGTTGTTTATGTCTAACACCTCTTCATCGTTGAGATTTTCCCACGAGCCCACGTGCCTGTAGGGTGCCACCATGACGTGCCCGGGGTTGTATGGGTAATTATTCATTATTACGAACGCATGCTTTCCGCGGTGCAGTATCAGATTTTTCTCATCCTTGTTTTCTTTCGGCAATTCACAGAATATGCATCCTTCCATTTTTTCCATCTTTATGTACTCTATGCGCCAAGGGGCGAATATCTTCTCCATAATGGGATATGGAACTCTATGTAAAATTATTTACGGGTGTTATTTTCCGCAAAAAATTTTTAAGGGTTGATTTCGATGCGTACATGGCGATGGCCATGGATGGCATAAAAGTGGAAGAGGTAATGTCCAAGAACCCGCTTATCGTGTCTGGAGAGCTGAGCGTTAGGGAGGGAGCGAGGATCTTAAAGAAGAGAGGGGTGAGTACCATAATTATCGAAGAAGAGGGAAATCCGATTGGAATAGTAACCGATAGGGATCTCGTAACCAAAATTTTAGCGGAGAACATGGATCCTGATAAAACGAAGCTGAGGGACATAATGAGTAATCCCATCGTCATGATTCCCCACAACGAGAACGTGGCCGACGCCGCGCGGGTGATGAGCAGGAGAAAGATAAGGAAATTGCCTGTGGTGAAAGATGGAAAAATAATAGGAATTCTCTCGGAGAACGATATAGTGAAGATTTCTCCGGATCTGATTGCCTTAACTAAAGAGTATTCGGAGATGTACTCCAACGGAATTTCAAATGATATTGAAATGGAATATGTCGCCGGAAAATGCGAGATGTGCGGGCAATATTCCCTGAGGCTCATACCCCATGAAGGTATGTTAATTTGCCCCGAATGTTACGACTCTTTGAGATAAGTTTATATGCGATTAGGAAATTAGGAGTAAGTGATACCTATGACGGAGATAAAACTTACAAAGGAGGAATTGATCAAAATCAAGGAAGTGTACAAGGGAATTATGTCCTACGCGTCAATAGGTCTGTTTTTCCGCAGCGGAGAGATTATAGGCGAGATAATGGCGAGAGATGTACCCAGAGATGACTTCTTCAACAAGATGAAAGAAATCCTAAAAGAGAAGGGATGGGTTGAAGATGTGGAATTCACCGAGGAATACGTGAAAACAAAGGGCTCCGCAGAGGTGCACGAGTCAAATGCACCCACCTGCAACATGCTGCGTGGAATAATAAGGAAGATTTACGAGAAATATTACGGTACGATAATCAACGTTGAGGAGGAGAAATGCGAAAGCAAAGGCGACCCTTACTGCCTATTCGTAATAAAGAAGATGGGGTGAAAGTATGGAAGGATACGCTCTTATTAAGAGGGACGGTTCTTATGTGAGGGGCGAACTCCCTGAGCATGTGGAGAAGGAGAAGTTCTGCATAATGTGTGCGGCCGCCTTCGGAGCGGGAACTACAGCACACAAAGAATACGGGGACAAGGTGAAAGAAGTGATAATAAGAGGGGAGGAAAAAGATGTGATAATCGCACCCTTTGATAACCACCTGCTTGCCGTTATTGGCAGCAAAGAAGATTTTGAAAAAATAGCGGAAAAACTCAGGGCCTGAACGTATCCGCAATTAAATCCAGAGTGATCATAGCCTCTCTCTCTACTTCTCTGTTTTCTCCGGCGTTGACCGCTTCGACCAACAGGTAAGTTCTTCTCCCGTTGTTGATTATTCTGTACTTAATAGGGCCTGTGCCTAAGAGGATGTTTTTCCATCTGCCGTCTATCACGATCATGTTTCCAGTATTCTTCACATCCCCCGTTTGCACCGACGCAATTCTTATCTTATCTAAGGTCATGTTTATCAGTTCCATGGGCTCAACGTCCCTGTCATGGAACCAGAAAACGGAAATGTAGCCCTTTGCGTTCACGAGGGGAATGTAGAATTCCACGTAACCCTCATCGTCCCAGTATTCTACATAGTGAATTCTACCTTTTCTTGGCAGGTTCAGGGTGAAATCAAAGTCCTCTAACTTGGTATTTTGATAAATCTCTTTCATCTTTTCGTAATCCACGCCCAAATTCCAAACTCGGTTGAAATAGTCTAACATGGTCTCTCTGGTGAAGTCGTCTTTGATTCTCACCGAGCCTATGTATCTCTTATCCTTAATTAAGCGGATAAATATACCATCATCGGATATTGAGAAAAATCCACGGGGGTTGAGCATGTGCCTGATTTTCATGCCATGGGCTATGAGATAATCATACGCTTGAAAATTCACTATGCCGCTTATTGGCTGAATGAGCTTGATTTCAACGCCTCTCTTCAACGCATCCAAAAGAGCATTGTAGAATTCCATCTCACTGTCTATTGATTCGCTGTATGGGGTAATAAGATAGAATTTGCTTTTCACGTCCCTGAGGATTTCCAAATGACTTAGGGGATTCAGGTCCTCTTTGCTCACCCAAACGTACTCCTCAATGTTTCCATACTCCTGTCCAGTGTAAACCTGCGAGAGCTGGTCCAGAAGGAACTTCATGCTCCTTTCCTTCGCCTCCAAATCTCGCTCAACGTTCTCCTTGTACCCTTTAAACAAATTGATTAATCCTATGTCGGGAGGAATTGCAGAATATTTCACAGGTCTCCCGGGCTCCATGCGCACGAGTCCTTTTTCCATGAGCGAGCGCAAAACATCGTAACACCTTGGTCTCGGAACGCCTGAGGCTGCACTGCACTCGGTGGCAGTGAGCAAGCCTTTCTCCAACAGAACCATGTACGCGTCGGTCTCATACTGGGTTAGACCGAGTTCTTTCAAATATCGCCTTATAACATCCATACCAATGGGATAATACACCCAAAGTATATGTATTTTAATGCAAAATTTCTCATTTTGAGATTTTATTTTTTCGATTTTAACGCTTTTATTCCCTCGGAAAGGCAACTCAATGAGAAAGAAAACGGCTTTCTGTCCTTGATGAACCCGCAGTATTCCGGAAAATTTTTCATGGTTTCCCTCTCTTCGATGGTCAGTATGAAATATATCGCGAAGAAAGCATACCATCCTGCAAAGAGCACGGCATAAATGTTCCCCGTTAGCAACGAGATTCCCACGCCAAAAAATATTGAGCCGAACTGCGCGGGATGGCGCATGCAGGAATATATGCCCACGGTAACCAATTTCTCCGGCTTTTTTATCCCTTTCGTGATTTCGAAGTGCCCGTACTTCTTCAGAGTTCTACCGGCTATGGCATTCAATACCAATCCGTAGGCCATCAAAAATAAACCGACGGGAAGGGTGAGATAAATTAGCCACCACGGCGAGGGACTCTTCACGAATATCTCAACGAGAATAATCGCGGTCCACCATCCGAACCAGAATGCAAACTTCGGAGCGAAGCCCATGTCACACCTCTCTCAGATTGTAGAATGCCCTCTGCACAACTTCGTTCATTGCGGGATGGATATGTATGGCGCGGTACATTGCGCTCGCCTGCTCTCTGGTGTACATGAGATTGATAATCTCCTGTATAAGCACAGAGGCCTGCGGGCCGACGATTGTCGCTCCGAGGATATTATACGTGTCTTTGTCAACGATTACCTTCACGAAATAGTCTTTGAGACGCATTGCCTCGCCCATGGCGGTGTTCTCGTACTTGTACTCTCCGATTAAAATATCATGTTTTTTCTTCGCTTCTTCCTCTTTCATTCCTACGCCCGCAACTTGCGGAGTTGTGAAAATCGCATGCGGTATTGCGTGGTAATCTACCTTCGCTTTGGCGTTGCGAAAAGCATTGTAATAAACGATTTCGCTCTCGTAGTTTGCCACGTGCTTGAATAGGTATTTGCCATTTGCATCGCCACATGCCCATATTCCTTCCTTGGTTGTTCGCAAAAATTCATCTGTTATTATCCATCCCAATTCATCCGTCTTAACGCCCGTCTTCTCCACGTTCGTCTCCTTCCACGGGGCTCGGCCGGTGGCGACCATTATCTCGTCCGCTTTGATTTCAATCGTTTCGCCTTCTCTATTCTCCGCAACCACCACTTTCTTGCCCATGGACTTCCGCACTTCCTTCGCCTTGTAGCCTAAATGGAAATGCATCACGCTGGACAACTCTCTGCGCACCAGCGCGCGGGCTTCGGGCTCCTCGGTCATTATTATGTCGGGGAGCATTTCAATCACGTGCACCTCGGTGCCAAACATGGCCATGAAATGCCCAAGTTCAAGCGAGACGAATCCCCCGCCGATTATGGCTATGCTCTTTGGCAATTTTTTAAGCGAGTAGAAGAATTCCCGATTCGTTATGAACCCCACCTCTTTCAATCCTGGAATCGGTGGCACGAGAGGCTTTGAGCCCGTGCATAGTAGAATCTTCTCCCCGTAAATCTCCTTGCCCCCGACGTCGATTGTGTAGTCCGAGACAAAACTTGCAGTTTTATCGTAATAATCTATGCTTGGATGATTTCTCAAGCTGTGCTCAATCATCTTGCTCTCTTTGTCCACATCCTCCTGCACTCTTCTGAGAAGCGCATCGCCATCCACGCTCTTTATTTTCGCATCAATGTAAAATTCCTTAGCCCTGCGAATATCATGCACCAATTCCGCTGGATAAGCCAACATTTTGCTCGGAATGCAGCCGCGGGTTAAGCAAATCCCTCCGGCCTTTTCATTCTCAATCACAGCCACCTTTAAGCGAGGATTTCTTTCAATCAGAGGCGCCACTATGTTCATCGCACTGCCCGTACCGAACGCAATCAAATCGTACTCTTTCATACCCGTCACCTCGCTCGCATACGCTTGGTTATATTTATTTCTTTTTGGACAAAAATGGTTATAAGAGCGAGGCCAGATTCTTTATGTCTTTATTTGCCACATGCGTGTATATTTGTGTGGTTTTGATATGTTTATGCCCCAAGAGTTGCTGGATGTACCTTATATCTGCGCCCCCTTCCAAAAGGTGCGTGGCAAAGGAGTGACGCAGAGTGTGCGGGGTCACATTTTTGTTTATTTTCGCTCTTTTTGCTGCATTCTTCACGATCAACTGAATGCTCTTAGGTGCGTACTTCTTTCCCCTCTGAGAGATAAAGATGTACCATCTTTGCCTTTTACCGTATAGCTCCAGCGTGTTCTTTAGATTCGGATGCAGGAAAACCACCCTTTCTTTGTCCCCTTTTGCAACTTTTATGTGGATTATTTCCCTCTCGAAGTCCACATCTTCCCAGCGGATGTTGCGCACCTCGTTCAATCTCATTCCCGCGTAATATAGAAACATTAGCACGAGGCGATGCTTGAGGTTCTGCGTGCCATAGAGCATTCTCTTTACTTCGTCCCGGGACAGTACCACGGGTAATCTTTCTTTCTTCTTGGCTAAGGGTATGTCCTCATCAAATCTTTCGTGCAGCACGTTGCGGTAGAAGAATTTCAACGCAAAGTATGCCTGACGAATCGTAGATTTGCTCTTATCGGAATAATATTTCAGAAGAATTTCCCGCGGCGTGAGCCCAGAGCGGAGAAAATTTTTGACTATGTAAACGTATGCTTTCCCCGTCCGATATGAGTATTTGCGAAGTTTCAGCTCCTCTATTAACCTCCCTATCAACTCGTACCGCTCTTTCGGGGTAAGGTTTTTATTCTCAAATCTCATACTCTCCTCAATGAGTTATGGGGCAATAAAATTTCCGAATAACTCGCAGAACAGGGAGATTATGCGCATTTCGCATAATCTAAAGTTGTGCGAAATCGCCCGAACCAATAAAGAGAAAAGAGGTGAAAGATATGGAAAAAAATGTTGATGATATTATCCAGAGTATTGCTGATATGATTAAGGATTTTGAGAAGGAAAATCGTGTAATTATAGATCTTTCAGCATATCCCGAATTACCTAATATTGTGCAAGCTCAAAAGAGATTAGATATTATTCCTGTTTACTATGTTCCAGACACAATCCCTATGTTACTTAAAAAAGCAAAAGAAAACGAACAATATTATTTCTTTCTATCAAAACTTTTTACAAAATGGACTACACGATTTATAGACTTAAGATTGCTGAATAAAATTTTTATAGAGAGAGAATACGACATTTTAAAATTTGAATTGATAACCAAAGAAATGATAGACATCGAAACATACGAGTTCTGCTATAACAAAATCATGGAAAAAGAACTACTTATTGAGTTATCTCCAGAATTTAATTTAATTGGAGATATAATTGGTAAAATTTTGGGATTTGCTAAAAAAAGCAAGGTTCCTATTTTAATGCTAAATCAAAAGCTTGTAAGATATATTAAAAAGGAAATTCCTATTTTTGACACAGCTAATATGTTTGTAGACAAAAAGCAACAATTTTTTTCAAGATTCATTCCTTTAAAGAAAACTCGTGGCATTCGCTGGTTTATAGGCATTACGATAGGTACTGCAATTTCTCCAATAGGATTTATATTGGCGGTGATAGATCCGTGATTAGTGATAAATGGGTTCGGGCGACTCTCCGCTCGCCTGAACGGCTCGCTTCGGGCCTTCGGCCTCGGACAACAGCGGGTTTGCGCTCGCCCTTCGGGCGGGGTTGCCTGCCCCCATGCAGGGCTTGGGTATGGCGCACCCCCCAAGAGCCAGCCCGCCCATGCCACCGCTGTGGGCTGGCTCCCCCACCCC
>JALWEL010000199.1 GCA_027014065.1 DHVE2 group archaeon | reverse complement strand
GGATACGGAGTGGCATTTGCGTAGCAGTGCTTGCATTTCAAATTGCACTGCTTGGTGAAGTTCCAAACAACCATGAACGGCGCGATTAATCTCTGCGGCTTGGTTATACCGTACTCCGCAATGCTTCTTATTATGACGGCAAACGCCTTGCGCATGTATGAGTCTTTTAGAAAATTCTTAATCGCGTCGGGGCTCGCTCCGAATTTCTCCGCACCTTTCTCCAGGGCCTCCCCCACAATCTTCGCATGCAACCTCTCCTTCACCCCTTTTGGCTTTTCAACCTCAGCATAAATTGCAAATGACCTCTCAAGTTTTTTAACTTCAGTCATCTCCTTCATTATGAACCTCGTAAAGCGGTGGTCCATGACTTTGTTCAGATAGTCTATAATTTCTCCTTCATCAAAATTCTCCTTTTTTTCCATTTATTTCACCTCCTTTTCAACCTTTCCCAAGTATTTTATACCCTCCTCCAAATGTTCAACAACCTCCCTATAATCCTCATCTTTTTCCAGTGCTTTTTTTGCTTCGGTCAAATAAGAGATAACCAGCTTTCTCTCGTTCTTAAGGATTTTAGTGATGTTGACATTGGCCGAGTACACATAGCATCTTCCGTTTTTCTCCCTTTCCACCAGGTAGTGCCTTCGTAGATTGTTCAGTCCGTTCACCACGGAGCTGTACGCGTAGCCGATTTCCTCTGCTATCTCCTTTGCGCTCATCGCTCTTTTGCTGAGCACTAACAGGGAGTAAATGTCCGCTTCTATGTCTCCGAATCCCCAGTGAACCATCACTTTTTTCAGCGCGTTGTATGCTCCATTTTCTTTGATAGTTTTCATTGTTCTGAGAGATTGCATAATCATATTTAAAGATTTCTAACTTTTTGTATGGCGACACAAAAGACGAAACATATGTATAAAATACGGGCATAACGGGGGATATGAACGTAATCGATTTAGACTCGGGAATATTGGAGAAATACGAGGACAAGGTGGTGAGAAAAGCGTCCAACATGCGTGGATTTTACAAGGATGAAGAGGCTTTAGAGAAATTAATAAACGATGGGGACCCAATAATTTACGAAGTTTACTCAGTGCCCCGAGAGGGAGAGGGCGAATTATCCTACGGAGTGACAATTTTGCATCCCGGGACCGTGGGCGAGGAGTTCTACATGACCAAGGGGCATTACCACGAGAAGAGGGATCGAGCGGAAATTTACATAGGAATACGCGGTGAAGGCTTACTTCTTATGCAGAACGGCGACGAGGTGAAGTGGGAGGAGATGAAGAGGGGCACGATAGTTTATGTTCCTCCGTTCTGGGCGCACCGGAGTATCAACACCGGCGATGAGGATTTCATATTTCTCGCTATTTATCCCGGGGACGCGGGCCACGATTACGGCACGATAGCGGATAAGGGCTTCGCCAAAATAGTGATTAAAGAGGAAAATGGATACGCAATAATCGATAATCCAAGATACAGGTGAATTCGTTGCTCGCAACTCTTAGAAGAATTCACGGCCAGAGCTACAAGAGGTACAGGGAGCTCTTAGGGAAGAAAGAGAGAATCGAGGACATGGAACTCTCATTCGTTCGGATTCAGGGAGATCCATTTGCCACGCCCAGCGTTTTGAAGATAACCATGGATTTTCATGTTCCCGATTACGTTAAACACCCTGCGGGCGTGGAGGATTTCCTGTACCGCAGGTTGCACAGGGAATTAGCTAAGAACAGCATGAAGGGAGAGGGCCATTCGGGATTCATTGGGATTCCAAAGCCGAGCCACGCCATGCTCCGCCGCACAGCAGTGAGAGTCGAAAATAAACTGGAGTTCCGCGTATGGTTTGGATTACCTGCCAGGAGGAGAAGAGTGCTGGGGGATATGGCGGAAGAGATGCTATTTTCCCGTATTCCAAAGGCCGTGAAGGAAACGTTGAATTACAGAGAAGAGGAAATGAAGAAGCACGTGGAAGAATACGAAATCCAAGAAGAGATAAGAGAAAAATTGAAAGAAAAGGGATTAATTTCCTTCGTGGGAAACGGGAGCATACTTCCGCGCAAATGTGGAGATTGCGAAGAAAAATTGAGTAACGCAGTTCCCTTTCAATCTCCGCCCGAGTTAGAGGTGGAAATAGAGACATCCTATGGCTCATTTTTAGGAATGGGAATAAAAAGAGGAATAACCATAATCGCGGGCACCGCGTTTCACGGAAAGAGCACTTTGTTGAATGGGATTCGAGATGGCATATACAATCACATCCCCGGAGATGGAAGAGAGCGGGTGATAACCGATAAAAGAGCGTTTAAGATTCGAGCGGAAGACGGCCGTTCAATAAGGTGCGTTGATATATCTTCTTTCATTTACGACCTTCCAGATTCTCGTGATACTAAATGCTTCACCACCGACAACGCCAGCGGGGCCACGAGCATGGCCGCAGGAATTCAGGAGATGGTTGAAATAGGG
>JALWEL010000198.1 GCA_027014065.1 DHVE2 group archaeon | reverse complement strand
AACAGTTGGGAGTCGTGGGGAAACAGTGCGTGCTGGCTTCGGAAAGTATGGTCTCCAGATGCTCCCTGTGCAACGCCCCTTTGGAGAAGGTGGAGAAGGAGAAAATAAAGGGGAAAGTGCCGGAGTACGTGTATGAAACCCACAATGATTTCTACATCTGTCCGCAATGCCACAAGGTCTACTGGTACGGCACCCACACGGAGAAAATCGAGAAAGAAATAGAGAAAATAACGAGGGATGAGGATGAAGATTGAAGAGAAGGAGAAGAACGAAATAAGCGTGTACGTGGACAACATCGACGATTTGTGGTATTTGAAGAATGTTATTCGCTCCGGAGACCTCATTTTCGGAACGGTGTTCAGAAAAGAAGAAAGAAGCGGAGACATGCAAAGGGCAAAGAAAACAACGAGGAAGAGGATGCGCTTAGGGATCCGTGTGGAGAAGGTGGAGTTTCAAGAATTTTCAGATCGCCTGAGAATCATGGGGAAGATTGAGCACGGGCCGGAAGATGTTTTAGGCGCGTATCAAGCCATAAATCTGAGCATGGGGGACGAGATTTCGATAATCAAAGAAAATTGGTCGAGGGAGGAGAGAGAGCTTTTAAAAGAAGCTGTGGAGAATTCGCAGAGGCCGAAAGTGTTCTTCTTGGGGTTAGAGCACGGGCTGGCCACCATAGCCGCTTTGAGAGCCTACGGAATTCAGGAAATCGCGTCCATAAGAAAAAGGGGAGACGATGATGAGGAGTTCTTCGGAGAAGTGCTATCGACGTTGAAAAGCATCAGAAGCGATGAATATCCCTTGATTATATTGGGCCCGGGATTCTACAAGGACAACTTCGTGAAATTTGCTGGCAAAGAGCTGAAAAATTACTCCGTTCTCCAAGCGTCCCACGGGGATATGCGGGGCATACATGAGGTTTTGAAGTCGTCGCTCCACAAACTGCTCAAAGATTCTCGAATCGCCATGGAAGAGCAATTGGTGGACAAGCTTCTGGAAGAGATAAAAAAAGAGGGAATGTACGCTTATGGCCCTAATGACGTGGAGAAATACCTGAACATGGGGGCCGTGGAAATTCTTTTAGTGACGGATAGAAATTACAGAAAATACGAAAAACTTTTGAAATTGGCCCAAGAGACCAACGCGAAGGTTCACATAATAAGCACTTCGCATGAGAAGGGAAAGATATTGGAGAGTTTGGGAGGAATCGCTGCGTTACTCCGTTTCAGGTAGATTATTTTTCAGGAGAAGATAATACACGAAAACCGCGGCAAAGCTCAAAGCGACGATTAGATATGCGTTGCCTATTGAATGTACGAACATAACCATGTACGCCAAGAAGAAAGCCAGCGGCAGGGAAGAGAGATAGATGATGTAAGTGTTTTTCGTTATTTTTCCGTACGGCGAGAAGTGCATGGTCATTATATGAAGCATTAGGGGCGTCATGAAAGAGTAGAGAATGGCGAGGTGCATGGCCGTAAATTGCGATAAAGATGCGAAAGGAAGCACGACGAGGAAAATAGTAAATAGGATATATGTGTAAAAAAGAACCTCGTCCTCTAAATAAAGGTAGAGGATTATGAAAAACGACGCGACGGAAATGAGAATGAGTGAGAGGAAAAACAGCGCAGGGGGCGTGGTGGCTAAGCATACGGCGAAATATATTCCGAGGTATAGGTAAGACCATTTCATGTACTTTTCAAATTTCATCTCATCACCATCAGTATTTTCGTAAGAGGATATTCGATGTTCCAGTCCACCACATTCGCGTACAGTCTCAATCTCCTTAGCCGTATTTCCCTCTCCGTCTTAAGAATCTTCGAGGCAAAATCGTTGCTTTCGCTTATGAGGGATGGAGAAATCACGAGTATATCGTAGCGCTTGGCCATTAGCTCCACTATGGCGTCATCTATATCCCACGATAAGAGTGGAGAAATGAGAATAACGAAGGAATTTGGCGGGAAGAATCTGGAGACGATGAACTTGGCGTACTCGAAGGGGATATGGCTTATCTTCTCGCTCTTTGTCTGCAGCAATTTCTCGAGAACAAGGTACAAAGCTCTCTTCCCGTAAGTGGGGTAAATCCAGTCCACCGTTTCCCCCAAGAGCACGAAGCCCACGCGATTTTTTGTCCTCGACAGATAAGTGGTGAGCGTGGCAGCGGCGCGCACCGAATGCTTCAAAAATTTCATGTACTCTTCGGATCCCTTGTAGAAACGGCGCACATCCAAAAGAATGACCGCATCTCCTGACCTCTCGCTCTCGTACTCGTTCACCATCAACTCGTTCTTCCTCGCAGTTGCTTTCCAGTTGATCCACTTCATTGAATCCCCCGGATGATACTCGCGGATATCCGAGAACTCCATTCCGAGCCCCTTGCGGCGGGAGTGGTAATCACCTAGCAAACTTCTCGTCCTTCTGGGTCGTATAACGAATTTCCGCACGTACTCTATCTTCGGGTACACCTTC
>JALWEL010000197.1 GCA_027014065.1 DHVE2 group archaeon | reverse complement strand
AAAGATAAAAGGAGAGGAGATTCACGCGTACATGTAATTCTTTGGTACCTGCTTGACCTGCGATGCCTGCTTCCTTATATCCGCTATATTTTTCTCTATCTTCTCGGCTTCGTCGTACAGGGGCTTGGGGTCTATCTTCACTCCTCTAAGCATGTCGTTGAGAACCTCCACTATCTTCCCTGCGGCCCGGGCATCTGGATAATCGGGATGCGCCTCGGCCAGCAAGGCGATTACATCCCTTTCCCTTTTCTTTCCCTCGGTTAGAAGAACCCCAGTCACGCCGGTGATAACTCCTTCTTCGAATTTGAGCACGTAGTCGGGAATCTTTTTAGATGCGTAGTTGGTGCTTGCAATCCCGTAAACATCCACGTTCTCCTTCATTTTTTCCACTATTAACCCTTCGGGAGTTATAACCATGCTGGCCCTCTTCTCGTCGGCCCAGTCTAACATCAGGGATGCCAAGGGCTTAATTACCGGCGTTGGAACTTGAAATTCAGAGACAAAAACTGCGATTTTAGTGTTTCTCTTTATCTTTCCACCGTAGACGCGAACGGGATTAAGAGGCTCCCAGCCACGAACCAGCGCCACCGACGGGAAATAATCGCTGTCCACTATGGCAATTTGCTCTAACCCCAAACTCTCAATGACGTAATTCGCAACAATGGAGCTCACTAAGCCGACGGAGGGAAAACCATCCAAAATGACTGCGTCTCTCAAATCTATCTTTTTGAGTTCGTAGATGTCGAGAACCATGGTACATAATCCACATTACATTATAAAAATTTTTTCGCGCATTCAACAAAACTTAAATAAACCCAAAGAAATTACCCATCATGAAAATCGAAGAGATGTTTGACTCCATCGAAGAAACCCTTTTGGACATTCTGGCGAGAATCGACGACGGGGACGAGGAAGCGCTAAATGACCTGAAGAAAGTGAAAAAATACATTGGAGAAATGGCCGACATGCTCAGTGTTGTGGACGATAACGACGATATGGAGAGCATAAAGAAAAAATTCGACGAATTAAGTAATAAATTCGATGAGTTCCTAATGGCAGTGGTGAAGGTGGTTGGATGACCTCCATACGAGATTCTCTGAAAATGGGCGAAATTCTCTCAATAACCCGTTCCCCAGACGAGAAAGATATAGAAATATACTATGACAACGCCGAGAACATGTGGTACATTGCCACGGAGGATCGAGAGGAGTACGTTCTAATTGGCAATGATGAGGATCTGGACAACCTATACGACCTGCTGAAGCATATCGTGGAGAATATACCATGGGAGGAAGACTGGGAGCCAGAAGAAAATGAATCTTGATTTAGCTCTTCCAAATTTTGCGCGGGAAGTTATAACTCGATTCATCTCCGATTTCACCCGCAATAAAGGGGTTGTGGTGGGGGTGAGTGGCGGACTTGACTCCACCGTCGTGCTAAAGCTTTGCGTAGATTCATTGGGTCCAGAAAAAGTTCTTGCGGTTCATATGCCCGACGAGGTTACGCCGAGAAAAGAAAGCGAGGACGCCAGAGAAATCGCAAAGGAATGGGGCGTGGAATACAGAGAGATAAAAATTGATGAAATAGTGCGCTCATATGTAAAAAAACTGAATGTGAAAAAAGAGAAAACAATAGGGAACATAAAAGTGCGTGCGAGGATGAATATTCTATACGCAATAGCCAACGAAGAATCGCGACTTGTGGCGGGAACCAGCAATAAAAGCGAGATTCTAACGGGATATTTCACAAAGTACGGCGATGGGGCAAGCGATTTCGCGCCCATTGGAGATCTCTATAAGACTCAGGTTAGAGCTTTAGCGAGGGATATAGGGGTGCCAGAGGGCATAATAAGAAAAAAGCCCAGCGCGAATCTATTGCCGGGGCAGTACGACGAGGATGAGCTTGGGGTAAATTACGAAATTTTAGACAGAATTCTATACGGCATAGAACTGGGGTTGAAAAAGGATAAAATTGCGGAAATTGTTGGAGATGCAAAGCTCGTAGAGCATGTTTTCTACCTCTACGAAAACTCGAGGCACAAGAGGGTTCTGCTCTACATTCCGAAGATTGGAGTGAAAACGGTAAACACAGACTGGAGAGAGTGATTAAAAGAGAACCATCTGGGCGTGGGGAACCCCGGCTATTCTTAGAACGTTATCCTTGTCGATATACCCTTCCCTTATTGCGATTCTAACCACATTCTCGCCCACCAAGTTGATAATGGTCGCCAACTTCATTGAATTTAGAAATGTTTGCTCGGAAACAAAGCTCTCGTAGTAGAACTCTTCCCGCACGTGGATGTGTAGCTCTCCTTCCTCAAACTTCTTCCCCAATAGTTCTCGGTCGCATGCAGCAAGCACCACTTCCCCTCGCCTTTTGTACATCTTCATGGATATGTTATGCGAAGTGCCATCTTCCTCCGGTGTCACGGTAAATCTCCCCCCTGTACCTCATCTCTCTCAGTAA
>JALWEL010000196.1 GCA_027014065.1 DHVE2 group archaeon | reverse complement strand
TAATTTAACTCTTCGCAATGTAAAACTAAGGGGAACAGCCTTTTCCATACTGGGTTTTTCTGTGGAAAATATAAGTTCTAAAAATGTGGATGTTCAAGGCGCAGTGGGTGCATATAATTCGCATATTAAAGCGGACAATCTACACGAGACCGTTATCCTCTTTGATGGTTCAACATACGAAGGTAAAGCTGCAAAGCTGATGATATACAATGGTACTTTGAAAAGCGTGGTTCCTTTCAGTTTATACGTTCGTTCTTCCCTCGTCATCGGACCATTTTCCTCCGCAAAGTTAGGGGATCCAATACTCGTGATTTTCATGCTATTGACTTTCTTGTTAGACACAAATAAAAAAAGAGCGATAGCATATCTCCTCTCCCCTCTCTTGATGCTGAATGTGCCCCTTATTTCGCTCGTTATCGGCCTTGCTCTCATATCGGGAATTGTTATATTGCGCAGAAAAATTCCAGATTGGCAATTTTCTATTTCTTACGGTACCTATCTCCTACTTTTCGTACCGCTTCTTTACTCCCGCAATATTTTATTTTTAATCCTCTTATTCGCCCTGCTCCCGTCTTTTCTGATTCGGGGAAAGCTTAGAAATTTTGCTCTCTTTTCCCTCGCCGTCGCTCAGGCCGTTTTGATTGTTCTTCTTCAAGTATCGTTTGTCTCTGATTTTTGAACCTGCCTCACGATCTCCCTCGCCAGCCGCTCGCCGATGCCCGGAATGCTCTTCAGATCTTCCACCTTCGCCTTCTTCAACTCATCGATGCTCGTATACCCGTGATCGTAGAGCCTCCTCGCCCTTACTCTCCCCACGCCCTTCAGTTTTATTATGGATAGCAGCTCCTCGCTCACTCCGAACTTCACCCTCAGCTCTAATTTCTCCACTTCGCGGTAATATGGATATCGCAGGACTTTTCCTATCTCGGCGAACCCGTAGAGGAGCCAGTCCGCCAGCTCCACGATCGCATGCAAGTCACCGGGGCCTATGTCGTACTTCTCCACTATGTTGTCCTGCGGAGTCTCTGACATCCATTCTCTAAGCACAGCCGCAGTCTTAAGGGCTCCGAAATATCGCTCTGTGCTAACTTCGAATTCCCCTATGGCGAGGTCGTGAAGCATGCTCAACCCGTACAGGTTCTCCATCTCCTTCCTCTTCGCCCTTATTACGCGCATGTCCGGAGCGGCGCAAATTGTGTGAAGAACGCAGAACTCGTCGAAATCCATCTCGTAGCATTTTTTGAATATGATCGCGCTCTCTGGATCAATATAGAGATCCGAGACCCTCTTTCCCAGCGGCGTGGCCGCGATGAATTTTCTCTCTTCGATGAATCCGTACTCTTCTAAGAAATCAACTATCCTGTCCACCTTCCCCCTGAGAGAATCAACGGGCATCTGATACCCGTAAAATGTGTTTTCGAAGAACTTCATCACATCTTCTCTGGAATTTGCCATGTCCGAGGCGATGAGCGAGAGAACGTGCACCCTTAGGGCTCTCTCGTTGGATAATTGGGATTCTATTTCCTCGGTGTCACCCAGGATGTATTTTTCCATGAACACCTCGGCCTTCTTCTCGCTGTTGGCGCAGAGAATTCCTTCGCCGTAGCGGTCGTACTTGGGGCGCCCGGCGCGGCCCAGCATCTGTTTCACTTCCATTACCGGTATATAAACGCTTCCGAAGCCATCGTATCTCGTGAGATCCCGAACTATGACCGTTCTCGAAGGTAAATTGATTCCAGCCGCGAGGGTGGGCGTGGCCACTATTACCTTAACGAGCTTATTCTTGAACGCCTCCTCTACTTTTTTCCTCTGGGAATTACTCAGCCCCGCGTGGTGAAAAGCGACGCCATGCATCAATAATTTGGCGATTTTCTCGGAGTAAATCGTGTACTCTTCTTCGTCTATCTCCCTCGCGATTTTCTCCAATTTCTCCCGCTCTTCATCTTCCAAGAGCATGGCCACTTTGTTCTGGAGCTTAATCGCAAGTGACTCCGCGGATTTCCTTCGGTTCACGAATATGAGCAGCTGCCCGCCCTTTTGAATTCTATCCTGAACCAAATGCCCCACGATTATGGTATCTCTTTTCATTCTCTCCTCTGTTCCATCGTGGTACAGGATTTTGTCATCGTAAAAAACGCCCATCTTCAGCGGCACGGGCCTGAACTCGCTGTATACATGCTCCGCATTTAGCCATGAGGCGAGCTCCTGAGAATTTTTTATTGTTGCCGAAAGAGCGATGAACTGAATATCCGGATTCATGGCCCTTAGCTTAGAAATGACCATCTCCAGCGTCGGACCGCGAGATTCCTCCCCAAGAAGATGAACCTCGTCGACGATTACCACTCCCAACTCGTACGCATATTCTGGATTGTGCCTGAGAATCGAGTCCATCTTCTCGCTCGTTGCCACCACGACGTCGTAGTATTTCAAGAATCCCGAGGGGCTATCGTAGTCCCCCATGGCGAGGGCGATTTTCATCC
>JALWEL010000195.1 GCA_027014065.1 DHVE2 group archaeon | reverse complement strand
AGATACTATTCACCGCAATCGCAATACCTATCTGTATGTTTGATAATTTTAGCGTGTTCACCTCCAACATCGGTATTGCCGGGAGCATCATGAGCATGCCCGTGCCCGCAACCATAAAAGTTGAAATCATGATCGTGATTAACTTATCTCTCCGTATGTTTTTCAAACTCCCTCTGCTCTCCTCGCCACGGGGATTGGGAAAGGGAAGCCTCGAAAAGATAGCCACTATCAGAAGAAAAGTGGCCAGAGCAAAAGCGATTTTATAGCTCCAGACGTACATGATGTATCCTGCTAAAATTGCGGCGGCGGTGTAAGCGATTGTGTACGCTACTTCGGCATGGGCGAGCACCGACACATCGTTGTACACCTTTTGAACCAACGCCGGATAAAGAACTTCCTTTATTCCGTAACCGATATAGTAAAGAAGCACGAATATAAGGAAAATCAGAGGATCGTAGAAAAGAGATGAGGAAAATAAAAAGAACGCCGCTGCTCCTAAACCTGCAATCACAAGCCATTTCACTCCCGTTTTTCTTGATATCTTGGCCCAGAGTGGAGATATGAGATTTGATAAATACGCTGAGCTCCCAATGAGGGCGATTATGAACGCGGATGCGCCCATTTTAGTTGCAATTATGCTGAAAAAAGACTCGCCGAGGCCTTCAGCAGCTCCAATACTGCTTTGCGTTAGAAACTCAAGCTTCAAGAGACTTTTTAATTCCATCAATATCCCTCAAAAGAAGTGCTCCGATGAATGCGCCATTCCACAGGAGTTCAACTTTTATACCCATAGAACTTTTCCACATGCTGCCCACTTTCAATTCTTTTAGAGGAGCATCTTTCTTTAGAAATCCCACCTTTTTTCCGTTGAAAATGATCACTATTTTTCCTTTTTTATTCAATTTATCTCCCTCTTCAAGAATTTTTTCTGCGATATCAACTAATTCTTCATCCCTCACTTCGAATGTGCGTCCGTGACAGCCCAGCCCCATCCTCGGCATGCGTATATCCCCTTAGATCATTTCAACTCGACCTTTAATTTTTTCCTTCCCTATGGTGTTGAACACCGTGCCGTACTTCTCCGCTAAAATTCTTACTTTTTCGATTTTCTCCTTCGGCTCGGATGTTTTAATGTGAACCACGTAATTTATTTCCTGTAGCTGTGGCTCGTTGAGATTTCTCCACCCACTCACTATAATTTGCAGCTCCTGCACTTGAAGGCGCATTTTCTTTATCAATCTTCCCCAGTTTATCATGAGACATCCGCTCAGCGCGGATAGGAGCATCTCCGCCGGCAGAGGGCCTTCATCTCCTCCATCTGTGTTGGAATCGGTGCGGAGAGAAAAATGCCTAACTTGAATATATGTGCCAACGTTTCCGTCCCATTTAGCTTTAATCTCGTACTCCAATTTTTCCATATGGCATCAAAAAAAGAGAGAGGTATTTTTTTTCACTCTTCTCGTTGTTCGCTTTCTTTGCTCTCATTCTCCTTTTTCTCAGTACCCTCCTCTTCGTAGATACTATTGCACTTCCACATTCCAGCGATTTTCTTCCACGCTTTCACGTAGCCCACTAAGAAAGGTATCTGCATGAGCGGCGTCACAGCGGGAGGGATAGCCATGAGCCCCATGCCGGCGCTCATCGCAATCGCCATGGCGGTACCTTCGTTCTTTCCAACCGCAGGGAAAGTAATTGCCATGTGGTCTTTGTATCTTATGTGCAGTGCCTTATCAAGATAGGTGAGCAAACCAAGGGAGATCAGATAGTAGAGAATCAAAGGAACCAGAGCGATGAGAACCATCTCCGGCTTCTTCGCTATGAGCTTTGCCTTCTCCATGAATATCAGGAACACTATTGCGTACATGCCAATCAGAGAAATCGCTGGGAACAGGGGCTTGAGACGAAGGAAACCTTCGGTGCCTTTCTTTCTTATCAGGGCTTCCCTGGTGATAATCCCGAAGAACATGGGCACGAAGACCACCTCAATGATCGTTATTATGAGAAGCATCGTTGGTACTGAAACATTGGATGAAGCAGCGTAAATTGCGAGCCATCCGGGCACGGTTATGATTGCTAAGATGAAGCTGAACGCCACGATTATGGTTGCCAGCTCCAGATTTCCCCGAGAGAATCCGGTGTAAGCGATGCTCATTGAAGAACAGGGTACGACCATGGAGAGCATCAGACCGAGGGCGAGTTGCGGGCTAAGGGGATAAAACAATCCTATGAGCCATATCAGGAACCACATCAAAATAGGCGCAACAATGAGCCCCATTGTGAGCCCAATTGCCAGCTGCTTTCCCTGCTTCATCGAATTTTTCATTTCGCCCAATCGAAGATTAATCATCATTGGGTAAATCATGGAAATGACCACCGCCAAATTGAGCCAGTGAAACACCTCTTTATATTGTTTGACGTTCACGTTTAATCCCACGACGAATCCCAAAATCATAGAAATGGTAACATAAACCGGCAGGAACTT
>JALWEL010000194.1 GCA_027014065.1 DHVE2 group archaeon | reverse complement strand
CTCTTTCAAATCGCTTTAATATTGGCTCCTCACACACCATTTCGCCGTCTATCTCTTTGCAGCTCATTATTTTTGGATACCATATTTCTTCTTTCATACATTTTAAACATGCACACAACTATATACATCTTATAACATATATAATAACTTACAACTTACGTTGTAAAAGCCGATGCTGTCCTTCCACTTCATCGTTCCATTGTTAATGTAAAGAGAGTATATCTCCCGTGTGAAATCGGTGGTGAAATAAACATAGCCATTGCCAATTGCGGGACTACTTGCTATTGCGTCTCCTGCGTAGAACTTCCATTTAAGCGTTCCATCAGGGTGAAGTGCGTAGAAATAATAATCATCGGAGCCGAAATAAATATCACCG
Organism: DHVE2 group archaeon; assembly: GCA_027014065.1. Lineage (GTDB taxonomy): Archaea > Thermoplasmatota > Thermoplasmata > Thermoplasmatales > Aciduliprofundaceae > JAADDK01. Next base: position 2,107 of record JALWEL010000194.1, on the reverse strand, counting down.
CTGCCGTCTATCACCGGGCTAGAGCGAATCCACGTGTTTGCGTTGAACTTCCACCTGAGCTTTCCGTCAGGAGTGAGAGAATAGAAATTTCCGTCTTTGGCTCCGAAATAAATGTTACCATCCGTGCCCACGGCGGCGGATGATTCTATATCTCCCTGCACCTCAAATTTCCATCTGAGATTTCCGTCGGAGGATACGGAATACATGGTCTTTCCCACACCCACGTAAATATTTCCATTCCCATCCACAACCGGCGAGGTCTTCACGATTCCCCCGCTGGCTGGCCTTCCGATATGGTACTTCCACAGCAAACCACCTTTGTTATTGCTCGTATCGTAAGAGTTCAATCCAGTGTGCCTAGCATCCCCGCGGAACATGGGCCATGAGCCAGTGGCCTTAAGAGCCTTCATGTTATTCTCACCTGCAAAATTCGCGGTTTGCTCGAAAGCGCCCAGCAAAAGGGGAGAGGCAAAAAGAATCACTACGAGTCCAAAAACGAATATTTTAACACTCATAAAAAAGCTATAGAGACATAGAATAAAAACCTTTGCTAAATTTTTCCTATATAATTTTCAATTTTTGATAATCCGCCAGGAAAAATGAGATTAGGAAAAATACTGCTTTTGTTCAAAAATGATTATTTACCATTTGCCAATGCCCTATGCGGTGACATTCATGCTGTTCAGAAAAAAGAAGAAGGGAAAAAATGATGAGGAGGAAAAGACTCTGGAGAACGAACTGAAGGAAAATCTGAATAAGATAAACGGAGAGCTTTTGCGCCTTGAGGAATCAAAAAAGAAAGGGGAGATAAGCGAAGAAAATTATATTGAAATGAGAAAGCGGCTGGAATCGCTGAAGAGGGAAATTGAGAACATGCTTAACAGGTCTTAGGATTACCCGAATCTGTTGAGAAACCCTTATTTACCATTCGCCAATGCCCTATGCGGTGACGTTTATGCAGATGAAGAGTGCAAAGAATGGAGAATATACCGAGGAGATAAAATTCATAGCAGATAAAGAGGGTGTGGATGTAGAGAAATTGAGGAGAGCTGTTGCCAAAGGTCACGTGGTCATTTTGAAAAATTCAAGGCATGATGTGGAGCCCGTGGGCGTCGGCTCTGGATTGAGGGTGAAGGTAAACGCGAATATCGGGACGTCGATGGATATAGTGGATGTCGACGCGGAAGTGCGCAAAGCGAAAATCGCAAAAAAATACGGAGCCGACGCGATAATGGACCTCAGCACCGGCGGAAACCTACCGGAAATTCGAAAGAAGATTATGAGAGAAGTTCCAATAGTTACGGGCACTGTGCCCATCTACGAGGCTGCGTGGCAGATGTTGGAGAGAAAAAAGGCCATTGTGGAGATGAGCCCCGATGACATGTTCAACGCCGTTGAATCTCATCTTCGAGACGGTGTGGATTTCCTGACCATTCATGTGGGAGTTACCCGGGAAGCGGTGGAGAAGATGAAAAAACACCCGAGGGTAGTGGGCACCGTATCCCGCGGCGGAACATTCCATGCGGCGTGGATTCTGCACAACGGCGAAGAGAATCCGTTTTACAAGAATTACGATTATCTTTTAGAATTACTCGCAGAGTACGACGCCACCATCAGTTTGGGCGATGGTCTCAGACCCGGAGGTTTGCCGGATGCAACGGATTTCCTGCAAATACACGAGCTATATACAATCGGCAAATTGGTCAAAAGAGCTCGCGAGAAAAATGTTCAAGCAATGGTGGAAGGTCCGGGGCACATACCCATTGATCAGGTTGAAGCAAATGTGAAGATGGCGAAAATCGCGACGGACAACGCGCCGTTCTACGTTCTCGGGCCTTTGGTAACGGACATCGCATCGGGATATGATCACATCACAGCCGCCATCGGCGGTGCGCTGGCCGCGAGGGCGGGCGCGGATTTCCTGTGCTACGTAACTCCCGCGGAGCATTTGGCTTTGCCGAACGAGGAAGAGGTAAAAAAAGGAGTAATAGCGACAAGAATCGCTGCGCATGCGGTGAATCTCACGAGATTCGAAGAAGAGTACAAATGGGACTACGAGATGTCAAGAGCACGGGCGTCTCTGCGCTGGGACGAGCAGTTGAATCTC
>JALWEL010000193.1 GCA_027014065.1 DHVE2 group archaeon | reverse complement strand
TAAACTATTCAACATGATGAAGCCTATAATCGGGGCAAAGAAGCTAAAAATAAAAACACCAACCCAAAGAAGAGAAATTAGCGGCACGGTTACTCCAATTCCCGAGATAAAACAGCCGCATTTAAGAGAAATAGAGGTTAACAAAGTTGAAGAGCCATACTCATATGTTAGAATATTATATGATAATATAAACAGCGAGTACATTTACGAAATCATAGAACCCCCCATGACCAGAGACGACTGGGATCTGTTGGAAAAGATGAAAGACATGCTAAGAGACCGCTTCGAAATAAAGGAATTTGAAACCATAGATGAGAGAAAAGAGTACCTGTTTAAAATGGCTGAAGAAGTGTACAAAGAAATGAATCTTAACTTGGATGATGTAATATGGGAAAGGTTCAAATATTACCTTTATAGAGATTTCTTAGGGTACGGTGTTGTCCAAGTGCCAATGATAGACAGTGAGGTAGAAGATATATCTTGCGATGGGACAAACATACCCATCTACATTTACCACAGAATGTATGGATCTATAAAATCAAACCTGAAATTCGAAAAAGATGAGCAGTTGGACCACTATGTGACATGGATAGTGCAAAAATCTGGAAAGCATATATCCATATCCAGCCCAATGGTCGATGCAACCCTGCCCGATGGTTCGAGGTTGCAAGCTACCCTCGGAAAATATGTTACAAAGAGGGGTTCGTCTTTCACAATTAGACGATTCAAACCAAACCCGTTTACACCTATAGACCTCATAAGATTTAAAACTATGAGCCGTGAAATGATGGCTTATCTATGGCTCATGGTCGAAAACGGAATGAGCATGGTAGTGTGCGGAGGCACGGCTAGTGGCAAAACAACAACATTGAACGCCATACTCCTGTTTATTCCCCCTAACATGAAAATTGTAAGCATAGAAGATACTCGCGAACTCAATTTACCGCACGAGAACTGGATTCCCTCTTTGGTGAGGGAAGGAGTCGGGGAGCCGAATCCCGTTACAGGTAAAAAGCCCGGAGAAATAGACATGTTCGATTTACTAAAAGCAGCTTTGAGACAGAGACCAAATTACATAATGGTCGGAGAAGTGAGAGGTGCCGAAGCGTACACGGTATTTCAAGCTATGGCCACAGGTAAAACATGCTATACCACATTCCATGCAGAGGATGTTAAAGCAATGGTTCACAGGTTCGAAAATGCACCTATAAACTTGCCGAGAGCTTTGATTACCGCATTGAACGTGGTGCTGCTCCAAGCGCAGGTGAAAGTGGGCACATCCATGACAAGGAGAACAAAAGCAATAACTGAAATTGTTGGCCTTGACCCTGAGACAAACGAGATAATTACAAATAACGCATATACCTGGAATCCTGCGGACGACAGCTTCAATTTCAGCGGACACAGCTACGTTTACGAGAAAATCGCAACGCTCAAAGGGTGGAGTCAGAGGAGGATGGAACTTGAAGTGAAGAGAAGAGAAAAGATTCTAAAGTACATGGAAAAATTGGGTGTGAGATACTACAAGGACGTGGCAAGAATAGTCTCTGCATATTACAAGAACCCTGAGGATGTTATGAAAAGGGTAGAAGAGGTTTTAAATGAATAATAAAAAATAAAAAGTTTTTATTTCTTTTCTTCTTCGTTCACTTTTATCACTTTCTTGATCACTTTCTTCTTCACTACAGGTTTAGATGGTGCAGATTGCTTCTCTGCTTTTTCCTCTTTTTCAGTAGTAACACCGGTGAGAGGGGCGCCACATACTGCACAAACCTTTGCGTCCGGTTTATTAAGTGCTCCGCAAACAGGGCACTTGATATAGCCCTCCTTAACTTTTTCTTCTACCGGCTTTTCCTTAGAGGCTGAAGCAGCTTTAGGCTGTTCTTTCTTAGCTTCTTCCTTTTCGCTTTTCACTTTTCCTTCCTCAGTCCTCTTTCTCTTGACCCATTCCTCGAAGGACACTACTCCTGGGTGCTGCAATTTCTCGTATTCTTCCTTGTACTGTTTCATTAGATCGTCTTCTTTCTCTCCTCTCTCAGCTTCTATTGTATGATCCGGATGCTCCTCAGATTCTTTCTCTCCTTCAGCACCCGGCAGCGGCGAGCCGCAAACTCTGCATACCTTTGCACCCTTAGGATTGAGAGCACCACAAACTGGGCATTTCACGGTTTCTCCTTCGATCTCTTCTTCCTGCCTCTTAACCCATTCCAAGAAGGATATGAACTCTGGATGAGTCTTCCACCACTTGAAGAATTCCTCCTGTGTAAAGTTCTCACCTATGTACTTCTTAGCTTCTTCCTTGTATTTTGTAAGATATTGTTCATATCTCTCTTTTAGGGAAACATATTTGTCATACTCTGGATCATCACTTGACATAAAGACACTTCCGCAAACTGGGCAGAACTTGGAATCTTCATCGATCCAAGAACCGCAGTCAGGGCACTGTACCTTGTCCTTCTCGAATACTGCACCGCAGTACGGGCAACGCTCGGCATCCGCTGGAATGAGATGTCCGCAGTTTCCGCAAATCATGTACTCCTTTGCTTCCTTCTTGAAGCTTATGTATCCGTATAGGAAGAACAATCCCACTCCTAAGGCAATCGCACCCACGATAACCCAAAGCCATGGTATTTGCTCCATCAAAGGTTTCTCCATAATGGTATAGCTCGAACCTGATACTGATTGCTTTGCTCCGTGATATTCCGCGGATATTGTCGGGGTATAATGCCCAGAGCGGGAGGCTACAAATTCTATTCTGGCTACCCCAGCGCTGTTAGTCACACCCCGATATGTTCCCAATGCTCCAAAATTAACAGTTACTGTCACACCGCTCATATATACATTCTTTCCCTGTGAGTTTGTTGCATTAACATTTATGACTCTCACTAAGACTACCACGTGATCCCCATCGTATATCTTATCATTATGTTCGTCAGATGATACAGAATATGCGATCTCCATAGCTGGAGGCACTACCATCACACTGGCACTTGCCACGTTATCAGCATAGGTAACTTCGCTGACGTTTTGCTTGGGGTTCAGAGTTACATTTATCACGTGAGATCCTACACCCATGATTGTGTAATTGTATGTTACATTGTATGTCACTCCTGGACCCAGTAGATTTATAGTAGAGAGTTTTAGAGAGTTTTTACCGTCCATTATTGAATATGTAACGTTCCCGGGAATGCCTCCAGTATTTCTCACCATGAACTTCACTTGTACTATCACGCCCTCTGCTACATTCAAATTGTTAAGTATCTCATTATCTTTCACAATGACCAATGATCCAGGAACTACCTCAAAATTTGCTTTTTCTTTCAAGGTAAAGTAGAATGGACCAAATGTATTATTGCTCATTGTTTTGTTGGAAGAAATCTTAATGAAATACATTACTGGATAGGTAATATGCCCCCTTAATAGCTCCTGATAAACATTCTGTTCTATGTTAAACTCTGCCATTACTTTCCCATTCTTCGGTATTTGAACGGGATTATTGAAATTACTCGGAACTATGGTTATATTCAAAGGCTGAACATACATGTACACATTTATAGAAGAATCAACTGAGCTGGTGATTGTAACATCCACCTTAACCGTGGTACCGTTCACAAAGGTGTATTCCTCCAACGGTGTAACATCGTAGGGAGTAGGTTTAACTTCAAATGGCATAGAGAGGAAATCATTTGAAGGATTGTAATCTTCACTGCTTACTACTTTCACTTCCACCCTGTACAATCCATTTATACTCGGAACAAAATTAACACTCACCTGATGAGAACCAACAAAGGTAAATGAGACGTTATTTTCCATCACAATATTATCGTACGGGTCATAAACCCTAACATTTAAAGAAGTCCCTGAGGGAGTATCAAGTCCATAGTTGGTAGCATTTACGATCACTGTTGTTTCCTCAGATACATAAATGTCGGGAGGAGATATAGAGATTGAATTAATACCTACATCCACATCCTTGTACACATGAACTGGGTAATGGCTTATTAGAGTTGAGTTCACATACAGGTACAGAATGTGGTCCCCTGCAGGTGTTCCATTTACATTCCACAGGTAAGTAAGATCATTCTCCCCAGAGTACAGGGATGGCCAACTTCTAAGTTGGGTTGAATCTATGTACAAACTAACCTCCGTGTTTGGAATAGAATAGAAAGAATACACGCTAACGGTTATGTTTGCCGAATGCCTGTTTATGAGCTTGTCCACGCCCCACTGGTTCACCGATATTCTACCTACTCTTATTGTAGTTGTGGACACATTATTGTTTGGATTAGTATCCCACTTTTGGATTGCCATAACTGTTATATTGTACTCTCCATCAGACTTAAACGCGGTTTTATCTATGGTAAATGCGAGCGGGATCGTCTGAGAAGGATTCAAAGAATATACCTGCGTGGAATTTACCATCACATTGTTCACATAAACATACACATTGACATTATTTGCAACTTCTGTACCATGGTTTGTCACATCCACGGATATATCAACATCGTTTCCAGTAATATAAGGTGCAGGGGTAGTTACGGACATACTCACTCCGATATCCACATGCTTGTAATACGAAAGCACTGCATTGTACTCAAAAGTATTATTCTCGACTTGCAAATTGGGGAAGTGATCCACAGCAATTTGGGCAGTGTAATAATTGGTATTATTGGCAGTCTTATTAACCCACATGTTGTAAACACCCACGTACCTGCTGTTTGGCCACTCACTTTGATTAACAATGTCTGACATCAAAGGCAAATATGCGTATCCTTCTCCATCGGTAATTGCCCATAGAGTATTCCCAGTATAATTCCCAAAGTGCATATTATCAATATAATTCTGTGTCTCAGCCATAACCGTACTTCGAAGTGTTTGATCTATCATATAAGAAGTGGCATTCACATAAAGATTTCCCAAAGGTATGTTATTAAATGTAACCCGTATTTTTGCATATCTAAATATGTAAACCTGCGATGATGCATCATCCACATATATACATGAATCCTGTTTGTTGGGTGTATTTTCTACGGTTAAATTGAGAACGTACAATTTGCTATTGTCATATAGAGATATCCTGTTGTGTGTCGTCCCATAGTTCAACTCAAAATCGGCAGCCACATGAAGATCTCTTGCGTAAATCGTGCTGTGGTCAATATTGAAATCAAATCTTTCTATGCCGTAGTCAATAACGTTCTTCTCAATTAAAAACCTCATGACAACGCTTTTAACATTTACGTTACCACGATAGTGAACTTCACTGACTTCAACCTTTATCTCTCCAGAATTGATTTTATCCTGTATATCACTGGCCTTTAGGTCGGCAGAGCTGAAGGTTGTGTTATCCGCATCCGCCACCGTATCATTCACACTAAGTGTCAATGGCACTCTCATTAAAACTACGTCTCTATATATGAAGAGCAACTCCGAGCTATTATCGTAATCAGCCGAAGTATTATAATTTACAAAAATCTGTAGCTCCTTAACAGGAACCTTATTCCAATACGATGCGTACTCGGGATCTGGATTAGAAACCCAATGTGTGAGCCCCCCAGTCGTACTGGGTGTAGCTGTTGTACCGGTAGAATCAGTCATATTCCCTATATATACAGGACCTCCAGAGGAATGCTCAAACAAACTATTAAAGCTGGTGTTCTCAATTAACACCACGGAATCTTTGAAATAAGGAGTAGGGCCATATGTGTTTGTGGACATTCTATCAAAAACAGAATCTTTTATGATTATATTAGTTGACTTGGAAGTAACATTGAACCACCCATCGTAGAGAATCATAGATTTCTCTATCTTGACTTTAGCAGCTGCATTCTGACTCCCATCTATCGTCACATTGAGATGATAATATGGCTGAATCTGATTTGAGCTCAGCGTAAGCGTGGAATTGTAAAGAATAAAAGAACCATACACTGTCAGACTCCTCGGATGAGCAATATCCGAAAGGAAATACAATGTTGCATTTTCTATGATCAGAGTACCGTCAGAAGCCACAATAACACTACTATCAAAACCATATTTTCCCTTCTCACCAGTTAGAGGGTCAGTTGTATTCTGGTCTATTTTGAACACACCATGAATGGTCTCAACATCAGCCCTCAATGCCGTAGTATCGTGCTTAAAACTCACGGTAGGGTTCACCATTGTTGCCGTTGCACTAAATAGCATAACCAGTAATAGAGCAAGCACCCATATTTTTACCTTTTTCATTTATACACCTCCATACGCGCCACCAATTAGAGTAGATATAGGTTTTCAACTATTTATACATTACCCTCATTATTAAATTCTCATCGTCCGCGTTTTTATCTCCTCACCAATAAAATCCAATGCCAGCGATAATTCTTCCTCCCTTATTAGTATCTCATCCTTCTCTCTTTCAACACCCTTAATGAGCGCGGCGCTACCCGCTATCTGAATGCCTTTCATTATTATCCTGTTGGAAATTCTTATGCCCTTTGCGCTTCTCATTTCCCTTATTTTATTTCCAAAACTAACGAAATCAGATGTGCTTAAAATCAATTTTTTGTTGTGGGTAGTGTAAAAATGATACGAGTAGGTAATGTGCTTTCTTAGATATTCGCTGAGATACCAATCGATATCCCCACTAACTCTCCTCACCATGTTTTTGTATATTTCTTTCTCCCTCTTCTCATCGTTCACGAATACCTTGCAAATCATCCTATCTTCTATGGCATTAAAATTGGGATCGTCGACGGTCACGCTCCACTTCCCTTTGGAAAATTTAGTGTTGTAATTCACAATGAAAAAGCTTGTGACTTTGTATGGCTTGATAACCTCCTTTTTCGTCTCGTCGCTCACCTCCCGGTGCTCCATCACCAGCTTCAGTTTCTCCACCATTCCTTTGTACCTGAAAAAATCGTTGAACTCTGGAATGACCCAGTCAACGGGATAATTCTGATAAGCTTCCAGAATTGAAATCAATTTTTTTGGTGTCATGCCCTCTGCGTACCTTATCCTTCCGATTATTCCGTGTGCTGGAATCCCGTCCCGCTCGTTTCCCCTTATAAAGTCGTCGGTGGCAAAGGTTTTGCCCGTTCCCGGCTCACCAAAATAAGCCAATGAGAATCCGGTTTGGGTAATCTTCTTACCCTCTGAAGAATAAATTGGCACATCGGCCATGCCGTACTGCTGTATAATTGGAAGGAGGATATCCATGTAAAGCGTATCGGTCACATGTTTAGAATAATTCACAATATCCTCCACATCCCGTATTTGCGAGAGCATATCATCTATCTCCTCTTCTTTAAGAGATGAAATGAAATATTCGTACTGCCTCTTCATGGTGCGAACCACATTCATGTACTCAAATACTGCGTCTTGCGTAGAGAAGGAACTCTCTAAGTAAGGGTCAAGAATACTCTCACTAAAAATGTAAAATCTGTATTCCTCGTCTTTTCCACTAAGCAACCCCGATTCTCGCAATCGAGAGAGGAGAGATAAATCAGCCCCGGAATTAATTATGATTTCTCTTATTTTAGAGAGAGGATATCCGATATCGTCGTACATGGAATCCCATCTCCTATGATACTTAACAATATTCAACACTGCTCTTGCATCTTCCCCGCTTCGAATCACATAATGCAGAGATTTTTCCACGTTTATTTCAGATTGAACCCCAACGTCTATTAACTTCAACTCCTCCTCCAGCTTATCTTTTAT
>JALWEL010000192.1 GCA_027014065.1 DHVE2 group archaeon | reverse complement strand
GGCTCTCTGCTCCCCGTATCTTACGGCTCGTACTTGCATTACGGGTTCTACGACTATTTAACAGCATTCTACGGAATCGCCCTTGGAATGTGCGGCGCCAAGGATATGCTATCGTACCTGAAAGAAGTCAGGGGATTTGTAAGGAACTTGAAGGATATACAGGTTCATTTCAAAACGGGTAACTACAGAAAGGTCGTGCAGATGGGCGGAAGCGCAATGACCAAGATAAAGAGCCCCAAACTCGTGGAGAAGATGAAGATCGTAATGGCTTACTCTCTTTATAAAGATGGTGACTACGAGAAAGCGTATTCGATGATTAAGGATATCGAAGGGTGGCACGGATTGAAGGGGGATATCCTTCTCGCATTAGGGAAAAAAGATGAGGCGGAGCGTGAATACTTGGAAGCCATTGATAAAAATCCAAAAGACTCCTCCGCCCTCGTCAATTTGGGGATGATATACGCAGAACGTGGAGATATGGAACGGGCCGACGAGATGTTCAAGAAAGCTCTGGAAGCGAACAAAAGCAATCCGGTGGCATGGCAGGACGCCGCGGTTATGAAAATCGTCTCAGGTAGGTATGAGGAAGCTCTGGGAATGATAAAGGAGGCTGAGAAGCATGTTAAAGCAGAGTAGCCTCCCGCCGGAGTTAGAGAACGTTAAGGCCGTGGCGCAATATTTGGCTGGGGAATCAAAAGATGTGAGTATGAATACCAAATCCCTCGCGCTCATCAACGGGAACAGGATGTATCAGGAGGGGAACTACGAGGAAGCTTACAACATCTACAAGGTCATTTTGGAGGAGGAGCCGGATAATATCGAGGCTAAAGTGAACATGGCCTTCGCTCTGGTGCGGCTCGGGCGCAACGAAGAAGCTCTTAAAATATTCCAAGAACTTCCTGAGGAAAAAATAAACGAGTACGTTTTGAACGAGATGGGAAACATACACGCGAGGATGGGCCTTTTGGAAAAAGCGGAGGAGTATTACAGAAGGGCGCTGGAGTTAAATCCCAATTTTCACCTTGCTATGATAAATCAGAGCATAACCATGCTGAATCGCGGAGCACCCGAAAGGGCCAAGGAGCTATTGGAAGGGTACGATGTGGACGATGAGCACAGGGGCGCTTATCACAAAGCTATGGCTATGATCGAATTTGCCTTAGGAAATTTGGAATCGGCTGTGGTGCACATATCCGAATATCTGAGAGAGGAGGATCGGGATGTGGATGCGCTTCTCTTCAAAGCGGAGTGCGAATCTCGATTGGGGAGATTTGGAGATGCCGAGCAAAGCGCTAAAAGAGCTTACGAGATCAAGAAGAGTCCGGAGGTGAAAACCGCTTTAGCGGCCATAGAGCTGGAAAACGGGAAGGTGGATGAGGCGTTAAAGTTAGCTGAATCATCGTTAAAGAAAGGTGGAGACGCAAGAACTCTTAGAGTTCTCGCCAAAGGTTATTTTCTGAAGGGCAATTACGAGAAATCATACGAATACGCGTCTAAATTTTTGGAACAGAGGGAGAGCTTGGAGCTCAGGATGATCAGGGGAGAGAGCGCTCGAAAATTGGGAAGGTACGAAATTGCAAAGAACGATGCGGATGCGGTTTTGGAGAACAAGCCCGATTATCCTAAGGCAATGATTCTGAAGGCCCTCGCCCTCGCCAACATGGGTGAGTTTGACATGGCCATTGAGCTTTTGAACGAAGCAAAAGAGCTGGACGAGGATTTCTTAGTTTACACAGCTTACGCGGAAGTTTATGCCATTCAAGGAAATAAGAGGAAGGTTGCAGAAGCTCTCGAAAAAGCTCTCGATAGGAAAATGAGTGTGGAGCATCTCAGAAAATTGTGCATCATTCTGTACGAATTGAAGGACTACGAGCGGCTGGACAAGTACCTAAAGAGATTGACGGGCGTAGCGAACAGCGACTCTTACATATGGTTCCTCAAGGGAGAGGTGGCATATGAGACGGATAAAAGCAAAGCTGAGAAGTATTACAAGTTAGCTGTGGAATTGGATGAAAAATTCTTAGAGGCATATCTACGTCTTGCCATAATTTCCGCAGAAAAAGAGAACTTTGAGGAGATGGAGAAATATATAGAGAAGATAATCACCCTAGACGCAAAAGCGGATGTGTGGAGAACCCTGTTGAGCAAGCTCATAGAGAAGGAGAGATACGAAAGCGTGCTCGACATAATCGATAAAATAGTGGAAAAGACATCCGATGAATCCCTGAGAATTTATCAATTGGAGGCGTTGGTGAAACTGGAGAAATACGAGGAAGCTGCAAAGTTAGGAGAGAAATTGCATAAAGAGTACAGTGGAGAGAAGCGCATCGCCCTTCTATTAGGAATATCTTATTATCACCTATCCAGATTTGCAGACGCCGTTAAATTATTGGAGCCTTTGATGTCCATATCCGATTTCGAGGTGGACGCCAGCTATTACATGGCCAGAATCTACTTCGACACCGGCAGGCCAAAAGAATCTCTGGAGCTGGTGGAA
>JALWEL010000191.1 GCA_027014065.1 DHVE2 group archaeon | reverse complement strand
GCTCACCTTCGCCTTTATATATTCAGCCGCTTCCTCTTCCGCGGTGCCGCCTATTTCTCCTACGAGCACGATAGCTTCGGTGTCTTCGTCCTTCTCAAAAAGTTCTAAGACATCAACGAAGTTCAGCCCAGTGATTCTATCTCCACCCAATCCGATTACGGTGCTCTGCCCGTAGCCGTTGAGGGTGAGAGCGTTCACGATCTCATATGTGAGCGTGCCACTGCGAGACGCCACCGCAACCGTTCCCTTCTTGAATATGTGGTTTGGCATTATGCCCATCTTTGTCTTCCCGGGCACGGTTATTCCCGGGCCGTTGGGGCCAATAACCACATGGCCGTGGCTTCTCGCATAGGTAACTATATCCAGAGCATCGTGGAGAGGCACTTTTTCCGTCAGAATGTAAACAACACGTATTCCGTTGTACATAGCTTCGAAGGCTGCATCCTTCACGAACGGCGCGGGCACCGTGATCATGGTTGCATCCGGCTCATGCACCATGGCTTCCTCCACGGTGTCATAAACAGGAACATCATGGACCTTCATTCCCCCCTTGCCGGGTGTTACTCCAGCGACCACTTTCGCACCGAACTTGAGCATCTCACCGCTGTGGAAAGAGCCCTGATGCCCCGTTATTCCCTGCACGATTATCTTCGTGTTCTCATCAATTATCACGCTCATTGCGATCCCTCCATTATCGTCTTGAGTTTTTCAATCGCATGCCTCATGTCTGCAAAGGCATGAATTCCTGCTTCTTCTAACATCTTGCGGCCCTCTTCTTCATGCACGCCGCTCAAGCGAACAACTATGGGCATATTGATATTGAAAGATTCTTTCGCAGCTATAATTCCCTGCGCTACGGTGTCGCATTTCGTAACACCGCCGAATATGTTAACTAAAATCGCCTCAGGGTTCGCTTTTAGCACGTATGTGAACGCGTTCTTCGTTATATCAACGCTGTCCGTTCCACCTAAATCCAGGAAGTTTCTGGGCTTCAACCCGTAGAGAAGAAGGGTGTCCAGCGTGGCCATGGTCAATCCCGCGCCGTTGGCTATGACTCCAACATTACCATCTAATTCAACGAACGCGTAGCCCGCCTTGTTCGCCTCCAATTCCAGCGGAGTTTTCTCCTCTGCATTCTCCTCCAAGTCCTTGTGCCTGTATAGCGAGTCGGAATCTATCACAACTTTGGAATCCGCGGCGATTAGCTTGCCCTCGCTCAGAACTAAGGGATTGATCTCAACTAACTCGGCATCATATTCCCGAAACATGCGATAGAGATTCATAAGAATCTTCGTGAACTGCTTCGCTATATCGCCGGAGAATCCCATCTTCTTAGAAAGCGCGCGGCCAACGAATGGTTGTACGCCTATTTCCGGATTCACACGGTACTTGAATATTCTCTCGTCCGGCACGCTCTCGATCTCCACACCTCCATCAGGCGAGGCCATTATAAGCGGCGCACGAGTTGAGCGATCTATGAGAATGCTCAGATAGTACTCCTTTTCGATTTTCAGCTTTTCTTCCACCAAAACCGCGCGAACCTTGTGGCCTTTGATTTCCATCGCCAGAATTTCCTTGGCTTTCTCCACGGCTTCAGCTCTGGTGGAAGCGAATTTCACTCCTCCACTCTTGCCGCGTCCTCCTGTGAGAACCTGTGCTTTAATGACAACGTCCTTTGTCACATCCTTTATGTCCTCTGGCTTGAAAGCCACGTATCCCTCAGGCGTCGGAACGCCAAATTTCCGATATAGTGCTTTTCCTTGGTATTCGTACAGATTCATGCTCATTCCTCCTTTATCAGTTTTTTATCCATCAGGACCTTCAGACTATCACGGGAATTCTTAATCAACTCCTTCGCGAACTCGTATTCATCGTCCCATGTGGTGTATTTTCTTGCAACACCCGCTTCCAAAGCGGCAACGGCCACAGCTGCCGCTTCTCTCGCGAAGACATCCCAATCATCCATGGACGGGAGGATATGATCTTCGCTTAAACCTTCTTCCTCGCCAACCTTCGCCAGCTCTCTGGCGGCAGCCACAGCCATACCGTCGGTTATGGTGGTTGCGCGAACATCCAAAGCGCCGCGGAATATACCCGGGAACCCTAAGGAATTGTTGATCTGATTTGGGAAATCGGAGCGTCCTGTGCCCACGATTCTCGCGCCCGCCTCCTTGGCCTCATCTGGCCATATTTCAGGCACAGGGTTTGCAAGGGGGAACACTATGGCATCATCGTTCATCTTCTCTATCCATTCCTTCTTTATCACTCCGGGCCCGGGTTTCGTGAAAGAGATCATTATGTCTGCATCTTTAAGCGCTTCTTCGGGACCACCCATAACATTATCTTTATTTGTTTTGTTCAGTATGCATCCCCGATAAGGGAACAGCCTTGCGAGGTCCATGTGGTGATGTAACACTGTAGGTTCCCTGTTCACAACCTCCACAACTCTGATGTTTCCCGGATTCACCCCCGCTTCCACAAGCAATCTTATTACGGCGAATCCGGCAGCTCCGGCTCCGAAAGAGGCAATGACAACATCTTCCAACTTCTTCCCCACTATTTTGAGAGCATTAAGAACGGCTGCGAGAACAACCGTAGCGGTGCCCTGCTGGTCATCGTGCCAAACGGGAATGTTCAACTCTCTCCTCAATCTGTCGAGGATGTAGAAGCATTTAGGTGAGGATATGTCCTCTAAGTTTATGCCTCCGAATGACGGCGCTATCAGTTTTACCACTTCTATGAACTTATCGGGATTTTTCGTATCTACCATTATAGGAAATGCGTCCACGCCTCCAAAATGCTTGAAAAGAAGCGACTTACCTTCCATCACTGGAAGTCCCGCCAGAGGTCCTATGTCTCCTAAGCCTAAAATCCTCGTGGCGTCGCTTATCACAGCCACGGTGTTTCCCTTATTCGTATATTGATAAACTTTCTCAGGATCTTCCTTTATCTCTTTGCACGGCTCCGCCACGCCGGGTGTGTACCAGATGCTCAAATCATTTCTGTCGCGAACAGGGACTTTTGGCAATGTCTGAATCTTTCCGTGGTAGTACTCGTGCATTATCTTTGCCTTCTCACCAATATCCTCATTGCTCATTTTGAATCACCGCGGCATCGCATGTTTTCCTTCTCCTTATAGTTTCCGCCTCACTTTTGTTCCCTGATGAACTCTTCCACGCCCGCAGCGAAGTCCCTAACGACCTTCGGAACATAATCCTGCTTGCGAGCATCGTTGCGCAATTTGGATATCATCCCGGGAATATCTATGTTGAGCGGGCACATAACTTTGCACTTGCCGCAGCGAGTGCATGTATATGCAATAGGCGCAGCTTTCTCCAAGCCTACGGTGGTGAATGCATCCCATATCGCTCCGATTCCTCCCATGTACTGCTGCCCGAAGAATCCCGCAGTGACCGCATAGACAGGACATTCATATAAGCAGGTTCCGCAGCGCAGGCAGTAGAGAGCTTCATCGTATCCTGCTTCGTGCATCTTTGTGCGTCCGTTATCAACCAAAATCACGTGCAATTCCTTCGGACCGTGTGCTCCGTAGGATATCACTTTTTCTATATCCCCCGTTTTGCTAGGCCCTGAAACTAAATTCACGTAAGCGGGTACGGTGTAGTTTGCGTAGCGCCATGTGACTTCAGTCACTTTAAATGCATCTTCTATAGTCGGCACAATCTTCTCAATGCCAACGAAGGCAATCTGAACGGGAGGTGCGCCGATGCTCAACCTTGCGTTGCCTTCATTTTCGATTATGAACATCGTTCCAGTGTCGGCGGCGAGGGCATTGGCACCGTTAATACCAATATCCGCCTTGAAGAATTTATCCCTCAGGAACTTGCGAACTACTGCAACCATGGCTTCTATGTTTCTTTCGTCGAGATCCTCTTTAATTACGCCCTTCTCCTTCATGAATTTGCTCAGAATCTTCGAAACATCCTCGCGGGGAACATTTATTGCAGGCGCAAGTATGTGTGTGGGCCTCGTGCCCATGAGCTGGACTATGAATTCGCCTAAATCAGTCTCATACACTTCGTTGCCCAGTTCTTCCAAGAACTCGCGAACGTGAAGCTCCTCAGTGGTCAAGCTTTTGCTTTTGACTATTAATTTCCCGCTTCCCACCAGCTCATTGAGTATGCGAAGCGCATCCTCCTTGCTCTTCGCCAAATAGCAGTGCCCGTGGTTCCTCTCAATGCTCTCGCACGCTTTCTTTATCAACTCGTCCATGTGCTCAATGCTATATTCTTTTATTTTGCGCACTTCTTTGGCAGTATCAACACTATTGGGAAACAGGCTTAGAGCATTGCGGCGATTATTTTCAAAGGCTTTTATCGCTCGTGATAACGCAATGCGAACCTTCTCGCTCTTCGCTCCATATTCTATAATCCTATCTGTGTATTCTTGAACCACATCGTCAATCATTTACTGCACCCCCTCCAGCGCCATGTCTATTAGCATGGGATACGCCATGGCCTTTATATCGAAGCCACTGTGCTTAATTCCAGCTTTGAACGCATGGTATCCGTTTCCACAAGTGGTGACGATGGTATCCACTTCCCTTGGCAGAGCGTATTCCCGTATGACATTGCTTGCTACATAAGGCATTAGCTCGGGCAGGGTGAAATCCAGCCATCCGCCCGGGCACGCGGATATGTCCCACGGCTTCAGATTGCGCTCTTTAACATACAATTCAGGATGATCAAAGTTCAAGTACTCCAATTTCGGTATCTTCTCCAAAACTTTTCTTGGCTCTTCAGCAACGCGCATCTTTCTTCCGAGGGTGCAGCCGTCGTGCATGAGCACCTTCATATCCAGATCTTTGAATTTCAGCTTGTCGAGATTTTTGTAGAGAAAAGTAGCGATATGTTCTATGGGCACCGGAAGCTCGTATCCTCTTTTCACTAAAAATCCCTCGCGCTCCTTGCTCCACGCCGCATAAGGCGCTGCGTATGCGGTCAGAATCAAATCGATATCGTACTTGCTCACCTTCTCTTCCATTTCTTTAACCGTGGCCTTTGCAAAATCGTCCGTGAGATTATTGTAGCCTAAAAAGCCTATGGCTTCAGCGCATATCACCTTGCTCTCATTGGGCACATACTCGTGGCCCATTTTCTTCACAATGGAGGTCATAGAGTCGCATATTTCAGGGACGCCCATGCGATTCGATGTTTCCCAGCCATGAAGCAGTATTTTCATTATTCACACCTCACTGCATCACCGGCAGGTCAATCTTCCTCGCCAGCACTCTCTTTCCGCGGTAATCGGGCAGGAGAATCGGGGACCTGCGCTCTGGAGGCACGTTGATCTTCTTCACCTCTTCGGTGAATATCTTCACATGCTTCAGAGTCAATTTTCCGGGCTTGCTGGAGTTGCGGACAACCTTCGCGGCGCTTATACCTGCTCTTCTTCCAAACACATTGTAATCGAGCAGAGAATTGCCCATGAGACGATTCTTTCCGTGCACTCCTCCTTCCACTTCTCCGCCCGCGAAGAATCTGGGATACGGAGAACCATCGCCCTTCAGAACTTGCGCATTTGCATTAATTTCCACGCCTCCGTTCTGATAGTGCAGGGTCGGGAACACTAAAATCGGGTCCTTGGTCATATCTATCCCAAAGCGCTTGTACATGCGGTACATTGCATCTAAATTCTTACGAATTGCACCCTCTCCCTGCAATTCTTCAATCATGGGCGAATCGAGCCAGATTCCACGCATTCCAGTTGGAGTCTGTACACAATTCCCCTTGCCAAAGCATTCACGAATGAACATTGCAGCTTCCACATCTCTAGGCTCCAGCGGGAACACGAACCTCTCGCCGTATTTATTCACCGGAGTTGCACCCATACCTCGAACCTTCTCGGTTATGAGCAATCCCACGATTTGCTCTGGATAAGCTGCGCCAGTTGGATGGTATTGCACAGACTCCAAATCTCTCAACCTCGCCCCCGCGCGATAGGCCATCACGAGACCATCAGCTGTGGCTCCGTAGTGATTGGTCGTTGGGAATCCTCGTATGTGCAATCTACCCCAGCCACCTGTGGCGAGAATGGTTGATTTTGCCCTAACCACGTAGTATTCTTTGGTTTCCATGTTCCACAGAATCGCTCCTCCTATCTCCCCATCTTCAGTAGTTATTAATTCCACAGCAGGGCTGAACTCCAGCACAGGAATTTCGCGATTCCTAGCTTCGTCCCTTATCACGCGCATGATTTCCATTCCGGTGTAATCCTTCGCAGAGTGCAATCTCTTGCGCGAGGTGCCTCCGCCCCATCTCTCTATAAAGTTTCCCTTCTCGTCCTTGTCGTACATAACACCTAACTCTTCGTGCCATTTGATTATCTTGGGTGCATCCTCCGTAAGAGCCTTCACCAATTCGTGCTTGTTCGCAAAATGCCCACCACCTAAAACGTCCATGTAATGAATAATCGGAGAATCCCACGGCCTGTCCGCTGCCTGAATACCGCCCTGAGCCATCATTGAATTCGCATCTCCATGCCTAAGCTTCGTCGCTATCAGGATATTCTCCGCAGGCACACCTTCATAATTGGCCCAGAGTGCGGCAACGGTACCAGCGCCGCCCCCGCCTATAATTAGAACGTCCACATCGTAATCGATGTCGTTCAAATCAACCTCGTCGGGATTCAGAGCAGGCCATGCCTCAAGGATATCGGCCACTTCATTGGGCACTATTTCACCCTGATTCACACCTACTCTCAATTCTCTCTTTCCGCCTGGTGCATAATCAGGATGGAACTTGTTAAGCACTTCTTCTCTCTCTTCCGCGGTTAGCGCAAGCTCCTTTTCCTTCTCTTTTTCTTTTATTCTCTGATCCCTCGTCTTTTCAACCATCTCTATGCTTTCCCGCATGTATTCGGGATATCCTCTAATAAGTTTCAGGGTCATTTTAATCCTCTCCTTTAATGAACTCTAAAGGGTCTTCTATACGCTTTTCTTCTTTCTCCATACCCTCATGCAGAATCTTGTAATAAAGCGACTTGAATTTCTCCGGATTTTCTCTCAGTTTGGCAAGATTCTCAAAGGGTTTCTCGTACATACCACTATCAATCTCTTTGAGTCTCCTCTCCAGCCACTTGCTCTTTGGCTGGTAATATTTCCCGTAGAGCCTGCGCGCGAATTGAGCCATGTGATAATGCTGTATCTCGGCAGGGCATCTAAGGGTGCACAATCCGCACTGAATGCAGTCGAAGCTAAGCTCCGCAACTTTCTTTATGTCGCCGCGAATAGCATATTGAATGTAGTACATCACATCTAACTCCTGCGGGCAGGCCTTGGTGCATGTGTTGCACGACACGCACCTCGCTATTTCAGGATAATACTCCAAAAGAGTCGTGGGCGAGGGTTCAATCTTGTCGATGTCATATGTGGCCTTATTTGCAGGCACAAACGGAATCTGCGAAAGATACATTCCGTCCTCCACAGTGGTCTGGCAGGCCAATGCGGTGCGGAACCTATACTCTCCTTTCTTACGATACACCGTCGCACAAGCACCGCAGAATCCGGCACGGCATCCCGAGCCTCTTATAAAGCGATAGCCAGCGTATTCCAAAGCCTTCATTATTGTGAGTCCCGCGGGCACCTGGTACGGCTTTCCCATAACGTAAATAGTTACCCAGTGCTCCACCTCTTCTGGAGGCGAGGCCGCCTTCTTGATGTCGTCCATAATCTGCCTGCTATCCACATCTAAAATCTCTATCTTCTTCCCCATCACTCTTCACCCCCAAATAGGCCTTCGAATTCGTGCAACTCATCCTCGCGGAAGTCCATAACAGGCGGGATGTCATCGTTCACACCGGGCTTGTAGTTGAACACCTTCTGTAAATCATTGCCAACAATTCCGAATAGGCGATAGAGAGGAATATCCATCGGACAAGCTTGCTGGCAGAGACCGCAACCTATGCACGAGGTACCCATGTGAATCAACCTGCCTACATGGAAGAGGGATTTATCCGTGGGCAATCGAATTCCATCCTTGTCATCCGCCCAGTTATAGAATTTATTGGATTCGTAATCGAACACACTGTGGTCTTCGAAGAAGCACTCTTTGCAGAAGCATATTGGGCACATGTCCTTGCAGTTGTGGCAATTTAAGCACGATGAGAGAAATTCTTCTAAGCCCTTGCGTCCGCCGGTGATGCGCTCCTCTTTGAGCCATTTCTCCCTGTTATCCCTATGCAATTTAACCCAAGAGCTATCGTCTCTCTCACCTTCGCTTATTCCCATTCCAGCGAGGAACTCTTTGCCCTTATCGCTCAGGGAGAAGAACACTGGCTCCGTGGTGTTCACTATTCCCAATCCAATATCTCCCACTCCTTTTATGGGCGTTGGATACTCGCAAACCCTGCAAGATTCCCTTACCTTGTTGCTTATTTTTCCGCTCTTCATCTCCTCAATCAACTTCTCGGATTCCGTTGGCTCGTACTTGTAATTTCTTGCATGAACGGTACCGGGGCAATCGTAAGTCAACACGATAATATTCTCCGGATTGATCTGGTTGAACTTCACCAACTCCTTGTACGTGCGGGATTCACATGGCCTAAGTATAGCCAAAAGCTTTCTCTCGGATTTCTTCAATTTGGTTATTCTTCGGAGAATATCCGCGCCGTTCCACTGCATGACCGGCGCTATCGGGGTTAATTTATCCACATCTTCTTTTTTAGTTATAAGCGCATAGGTGTAGGAATCCTTCGTTTCGGAACGAGCCATCACCGCTTCTTTTACACCCTTCTCGAATCCGTCCCTTATGAATTTTTTCAGCATTTCGTTCTCAGTCAACTTTTTCACCTCCTAAAGAATCCAAGTACTTGAAATCCGACGGTCCGCGCTTCTTTATGTAATCGGTGTACTCGTTCATCACCCTCGCAAATTTCGGACCCTCACTTCCAGAAATCCATTCCAGAAGAACACGGGTCTCGTCGAACCCCAGGGATTTCAGAACGGTCTTCACGATTGCAACCCTTCTCCTTGCCTTGTAATTCCCAGTTATGTAGTGGCAATCGCCGGGATGACAGCCACCAAGAATGGTCGCATCGGCACCTTCCTGCAGAGCACGAACAAGGTACACGGGGTCAACGGTCGAAGAGCACATAACCCTTATGGGTCTTATGCTCGCAGGATAGTGCAGTCTCGAAGTTCCTGCAAGATCCGCAGCTGCGGATGTACACCAGTTGCAGAAGAATCCAACAATCACTGGGTCAAACTTTTTCTCGGTCATTTTACTACCTCCTTCAACATTTCAAACACTCCTGTTGGGCTATACGCCCTTATTATGGCTGCCCCGCTGGGGCACACGTTAGCGCAGGCACCGCATCCAACGCACTGCGCCGGACGCACCTTCGCTATATGATCTTCCTCGTCTATATATCTTGCTCCTGAGAAGCAGGCATCCACGCATATACCGCAGCCTGCACACTTCCTCGGATTTGTTACACTTATGAATTTACCCGCAGGCGATGTTATGTCACGCATCAGAAAGAGAGAGCTTTGAGCCGCAAATCCGGCCTCTTCCATTTCTTCCTCAATACTCATAGGCCTATGGGCAAGACCTGCAACAAAGATTCCGCCGAATGGTTCTTCGAAGAGCATGAACTGGATGCCTGCACTTTCAACCTTATGCAGGGGCTCATTTGCAAAGAAGAAGAAACCATCCTTATCCAGATCCATGCCA
The DNA here is from genome assembly GCA_027014065.1 of DHVE2 group archaeon. Taxonomy (GTDB): domain Archaea; phylum Thermoplasmatota; class Thermoplasmata; order Thermoplasmatales; family Aciduliprofundaceae; genus JAADDK01. The sequence goes on along the minus strand of JALWEL010000191.1, from coordinate 15,267 downwards.
AGCATCTCAGCAATTTTCCTGTTTACATCCCTGGGCTTCACGTAAGCTATTGGCTCGCCCTCTCCCTTCTTCGCATTGGGAGGATCAAGGTCTAAGAGAGAGTAGGATTTCATCAGATCGTAGGTGGCTTCAATTCCTTTCCTCTTTGCGTACAGAGCAGAAAGAGCAGCGTGCATGGTTGTTCCGCCGTTAATTCTCGAAACGATGTGAGTTCCATCACCTATAACATCTCCACCAGTGGCAATTATGATAACTCCTGCTTCTATTTCTCCCCCACTGGATTTTATTTTGAAATTCCCCAAGCTTCCCTCAATGCTTTCCACCTCTCCCTTTATCCACTTTGCCCTCTTGAGAACCCTGTCTTTAATCGTATTATACCATTCTTTGAGCTCATCATTGCCCATATTCAAAGTGTTCTCTTTCACTCCAGTTGCAAGAATGGGCTCGTCAAATTCAGGAGTGACAATGTAAACCAATGGAACTTTTTCCACGAGATAATCCGCAGCAATTAACGCTGCCAAATCTCCACCTATGATGGCTATATTCTTAATCGTTTTCACAGTGGGAACTTCCACAAAAACATCTTTGCGTGCCTTCGCAATAGCAGCTCGGAGCATTGCGTTTGCCTTTCTGCTGTCTGCACCAACCCTCGATGCGTATTCCCTCAGTTGAACATTTTCCACGTAAGAAGAATGCACACCCGCCTTGTTTGCGGTCATCTCAAGCATCGCTCCTCTAAGCGAAGGACTGCAAGCACCGAATACAACGCGATTTATCCCCTTCTCTTTTATCTCTTTCACGATTTCCTCAGGGTGCAGGCAGAGATAGTCTTTCTTTATCACATAATCAGCGTCCACATCAATATCAAACCCTTTGACCGCACACTCGCATATGAACACCCCAACCTTTGGATTGAAATCCTCCTGCTTGAACTTCATCTCGGGTCTCTGAGGCATCTCCGGAGGTTTGAGATACTTCGAAGTCTGGGGAACTATTGCAGTGCCCTGATAAAGCGCCTCCGTGCTTCCCAGAGGTTTGACGAACTCGCCTATGGCAAATACCCCATTGCGGGTGGTTTCAAACGTAAATGGCTTCGTCTTTGCAAAGCCATTGCTCAACTCAATCCCCGCGAGCTCCGCAATTTTCTTCCAGTCTTCGGGTATTTTAAGTCCAGGAAGCACCACAAAGAGATCCAAATGAACACCGTTCACATTTACCCCATCGCCTTCTTCCTTAACGGATATGTTATCTATGTGGTGAATTTTTATTCCCTTCTTCTCAGCTTCATCGTACATGGCCATCTGATTATGCCCGTAAAGCCGCACTTCCTTTAAGAAAATGTGGATGTCCAAACTTTCGTCCATTTCTTTCATAAACATTGCTTCCCTGAATATCAAAAACTGCTCCTCGTATGTACCCAGATATCCATCAAATCCCGCAGGATTAAAGAATCCGATAGATTTCGGCGTTGTACCGTCTTCTCTCTTCAAAAATCTCTTATCAACGCCTTTGCCGCTGAACAGCGAGGCGAATTTTCCAAAGTGCATGACATTTTTCAAACTTCCGCCGTATTTCTCATCGATTTCCTGTGATTGATACTCAGGTGAGAGTACCACGGCATCCACAGTTTCCTCTTTTTCCTCTTCTTTTGGAATCTGAATGGCCTTCACGGGACAGACATCCACGCAACTTTCCGGGTCGGGTATTGTATATATCCCAATGCTGCCCGGAATTGGCTTAAATTCAGCATTGCATTTCTCCACACAAAGGTCGCAGCCAATGCATTTTAAATCATTTACGCTCTGAAGCTTATGTTTGAATTTTACTTTGAAATTTCCCGGACCACCATCAATACCCAAAAGCTCCGAGTTGTGATATATTTCCACATTTCCGGTCATATTTGCCACAGCCACCAGCATATTTTTCACATAGCCATTCACTATATCACGGGGATGCTGTATCTGCATCTGCGTGGGCTTGTTTCCCAAAAATGCACCTCTGTTCAGAAAAATTACTTTGTGCCCAGAGCGAGCGAAATTTACCGCAGCGCGATATGATGCAACAGTTGTACCGTAAATAAGTACTTTTCCCATTTAGAACACCTCCGCAAGCACATCTACAGCGCGAATTATCTGTCCCTTCTTGAAGTTCACCACCTGTATAGCGGTAGTGGGGCAATTGGCACTGCAAGCACCGCAACCTTCGCAAAGCGCCTCGTTAACCACAGCTACATGCCTCACAGGATCTATGGAAATCGCACCGTAAGCGCACTGATCTTTGCAGCGACCGCAACCGGCGCAGATCTCAGGGTCGACCCTAGCGAGGAGAGGCTCTTTCTCCAATTCAGGTTTAGAGAGAAGAGCCATGGCTTTAGCAGCGGCTCCACTTCCCTGAGAAACGCTATCGGTGATGTCTTTCACGAACTGGGCCGCGCCCGCTATGAACACACCGCCCACAGGAGTTTCCAAAGGCTTGAGCTTCAGGTGCGTCTCCTTCAGCCAGCCCCATTCATCATAGGGGATGCGCAATTTCTTTGCGAGTTCCTTCACACTGGATGAGCCTTTCGCAGCGGTGGCGAGGACAACCATATCTACGTCCACTTCCACAATTCTTCCAGTAAGCGTATCAACGCCCTGCACCCTGTATCTATCCCCCACTTTGTAGACCTTCGATACCTTGCCGCGAATGAAATTCACTCCGTACTCCTCCTTGGCGCGATGATAGAATTCCTCGTATCCCTTGCCATTGGAGCGAATATCTATGTAGAAATCATACACCGCAATATCAGGCCTTGCGTGCTTAACCAGCATTGCCTGCTTTATTGTGTACATGCAGCATATTCTCGAGCAATATGGCACGCCGTTCTGCGGGTCTCTCGAGCCGACACAGTGAACGAAGGCGATAGCCTTAGGAATCTTGCCATCCGAGGGTCTTCTTGGAATTCCTTCTGTAGGACCAGCAGGAGCTAAGAGCCTTTCAAACTGAAGTGCATTAAGAACATCCGGGTACTTACCCCCAAGCTCTGGAAACGCCTCGGGAGGCATAACCTCAAAGCCGGTGGCAACTATTATCGCGCCGACTTCTTCCTCAACGTACCAGTCCTGCATGTGCAAATCAATGGCTTTGGATTCGCAAACCTCCACGCATAGACCGCACTTGGCGCATCCACCGCACCCTAAGCAGCGCTTCGCCTCGTCAACCACGTCCTCTTCCGTATAGCCTAAATTGAATTCCTTGAACGTCGTTCTTCTCTCTTCCATACCGAGTTTCTTAGTCTCATGCCTTTTCGCAGGATACGCCAATTCTTTATATCCACGGAGATTGGAAGACATCTCTATCTGTACCTTCTCCATCTCCTCGCCTTCGAGGTAGTGCGCGACGTTCTTAGCGGCCCATCTTCCGTAGGCAGCCGCATGAACCCAATCCCATGCTCCCGTTACGGCGTCTCCAGCAGCAAAGACATTCTGGAGAGAAGTTTGCATGAACTCGTTAACTTTGATGCGATTTCTCTCAACGTTTATTCCCAACTTCTCGGCCCAAGAAGCATCTGGAAGCTCGCCCACCGCGAGAACCACGACATCAGCGTCCATCATCTCGTACTCTCCGGTCGGTATTGGTTTTCTTCTTCCGCTCGCATCCTTCTCGCCAAGCTTCATCTTCTCAAGTTTGATTTTTCCGTCGAGAATCTCTGCCGGCGACACCAAGAATTTGAACTTCACTCCCTCTTCCTCGGCATCCACTATTTCCTCCGGAATTGCGGGCATCTCGTTGCGGGTTCTCCTGTAAGCGATGGTCACATCGCCCCCAAATCTCAATGCGGTGCGGGCCGCATCCACCGCGCTGTTGCCGCCACCTATAACCACGACCTTCTTGCCCTTCAAGTCAACATCTTCACCCAAATTCGCCTTCTTCAAAAGTTCCAATGCGTGCATTGCCTTCTCCTCGCCCGGAATTCCGAGATGCCTCTCCTTATGCGTTCCTATGGCGAGGATAACTGCATCGTACTTCTTTCTTATCTCCTCAAAATTCTTCTCATTGACCTCGTAATTTAGGACGAATTCCACGCTCGCATCTATCAGAGGCTGTACCTCGTAATCTATTACCTCCTGGGGCAGACGATATGGAGGAATACCCACGGCGAGCATTCCCCCTATCACGGGCAATTTGTCATACACGGTAACTTTGTAACCCATCTCTCTGAGGTCATGCGCCGCAATGAGCCCAGCGGCACCTGCGCCTATAATCGCCACGCTCTTTTCTTTCTCCCCTTTCACATGCAGTATGTATTTTCTATCGTTTTTGACGGCCCAATCGGCCACGAATCTTTTAACTTCGCGTATCCCTACAGGCTTATCAATGGCACCGCGGGAGCAGGCGGATTCGCAGGGATGTGTGCATATCCTTCCCGCGATTCCTGCAAAGGGAAGCCTCTCCCAGACCACATCTATTGATCTGTCAAATCTTCCAGCTTTAGCAGCGGCCACATATCCCTGAGCATTAAGGTGCAGGGGGCATGCGGCGTTGCACGGAGGAACACCATTGTACGTGATTGTGTACTTGAATGGTACAGCCTGCTCGAAGGGTATATGCGTCGCCTTACGAGTTGCCATCTTCAAATCAAAATCACTTGGCAACGTTGTAGGGCAAACCTTCGCACATTCTCCGCACCCCGTGCACTTATTCCAATCGATGAAAGGGGACTTTCTCTTTATTTTGACTTTGAAGTTACCCAAATACCCATCCACTTCTTCCACTTCACTGTACGTGTACAACTTAATATTTGGATGCCCTCCCACATCGTTCATTTTGGGCGTGAGAATACACTGAGGACAATCCAGTGTTGGGAAAGTTTCACTTAGGCGAATCATATTACCTCCCAGCGAAGGTTCTTTCTCAACAACAACCGTCTCTATACCTGCATCCGCCAGATCAAGGGCAGCCTGCATTCCAGCAACTCCGCCTCCCACAACTAAAGCCCTCTTCTTCACAGGGACCTCTAAAGGATGCAAAGACGCATTTGCCTTCAGTTTCTCAATAGTGGCATTCACTATTCTTATCGCAACCCTTGTTGCCGCCTCGGGATTATCCTCGTGTGGCCAAGCTGCCCACTCTCGTATGTTTGCAATTTCAACGCGATATGGATTCAATCCAGCTCTTGCGGCGGCGTTTCTCATTGTTCTCTCGTGCAATGTCGGGGAACAATTTGCAACCACTACCCCATCCAAATTATACTTCTTTATTGAATCTTCTATGAGTTGTTGACCGGGCTGAGAGCACATAAATATATAATGGGTGGCAAAGGCAACATCCTCTCTCTTGCTAATTTCCTTCACAACCCTTTCAACATCCACCGTACCTGCGATATTACGACCGCAGTGACACACAAATAAACCAATTCTCTTCATAGCCATTTCTGAAGCACCTCCTCTGGAGAGATGTAATGCTTATCAAAGTGAAGCACGTCCTGCGATGTCAAGCCGAATGCTATTGCCATTAACTGAGTGAAATAAACTATTGGCATATGCTCAAATTCGCTGTGCTTCTGCTTGGCAATCTCCTGCCTCTTGTCAAGATTGAAGAAGCATAAGGGGCAAGAAGTGGCAATAACGTCTGCACCCATCCCCTTCGCAACGCTCACAAGCTTGTAGGTTCTCTCCCCAACAATTTCCTTCTTGTCAACGGTGTGATAAGACCCGCAGCATTCATTCTTGAGCGGGTAATCTACAACTTCCGCACCCAAAATTTCAAAGAGCTCTTCTAAAATATGCGGGTCTTCACGATCATCAATTGCCACTTCATCTGGACGGAGAAGCAAACATCCATAGTACGGTGCAACTTTCAGCCCTTTAAGCGGCTTTTTGACCATCTCGGCCACTTTGTCCATGCCCACGTCGTTCTTGAGGAATTGCAAATAGTGCATCACATTTATGTTTCCCTCATAATTTGCTTCCTCGTCCATGAAGAGATCCAAAGTTTTCAACTTGTCACGATTTTTCATGACATCTATATGTGCTCTTTTGAGATTGTTGTAGCACATGGAGCATACTGCGAGTAATCTGTTGTCCCCTATCTCTTTACCGAAGTTCTGTGCCTTTATAAGATTGCGAACATTGGCAATCGTGAATTTCACGCTGTCCTGTGCGAGTCCGTACACGGCACCGCAGCACGTCCAGCCTGGAAGTTCCACCAAATCATACCCAAGGACTCTGGCGCTTTCAACCGTGCTGTCTTCAAGGTTCTTTGCAACACCCTTCAATGTGCATCCCGGATAAAACATAACTTTCTTTCCCATTTTTTCACCTCAAGGCGTGAATTTTCTGAAGTTGCTCACCATAGCTATCGGCGGCAATTCTTCCCGATCTTCCACCTTATACGGGTCCACGTAATCGTAATTCTTCCTGAGCTGCAACTCACGAATCGCTTCCATCACCGCTGCTAAATCCAGCCCGACGGGGCAGCGAACGGTGCAAGTGAAGCAAGCGGCGCAAATCCATGGTGTTTTCGCATTAAGCAATGTGTCCACATCTCCTTCCTGCAGGAACATGAAAACCTGATTCGGCAAGACGTCCATGAACTCAGCCATAGGGCAGCCAGAAGAGCATCGACCACACTGGTAGCACGAGAAAATGTTTTGTCCGCTGATCTCTATAATCTTTTGGACCCTTTCGTCTTCGTGCGGATCCTTCGTTATTGTGTATTTCATAATATAAACCTCCGGAGTGGTTGGGGGGTGATGAAGTTACCCATATTTAACTTTTTGGCGAATTTAAAAACCCCAAAATGCGTGTTTTGCGAATTTTAAAACAATTTCATTTTTCTTTAACGAAAATCGTAGAAAAAAGAAAAGAAGTTATTTTTCTCTCTTTCTGCGCCACACTGCAATTGCACCCACAAAGAATATCAGCAATGGAAGCATAAGTACGTCGGAGAACTCTGGAACTGGTTGATTGACCACCAAAGTGACCTGAGTACTCGCCGATAGATTTCCCCAGTTATTGGATGTGTGAGTATAGGTATACGCCAAAATAGTCAATGTGTAGGTGCCTGCCGGCGTAGATGTGGATGTTGTTAAGGTAAAATTAACCCATGCCACCGCTCCGTTACCGGAGGGATGGACATATGTCACATTTGTGGTATAAGTTACCCCTGACGGAAGACCCTCTATCTGAAAATGTCCCATCTCAGATGTCCAATCATAAGGGAACCATATTTTTATATTGTAATACGTGGATTCTCCCGCATTTATCGTCTGACTGCTCTGGACTGATGACATATACGGTCCTATATCGTGTATGAATTCCCATGCGTTGATTACTCCCCAGCCAGTAACCTGATCCCAACCGACTCCTGCTGAACCTCCGCCCCCTGTGCTTCCCTCGGTTACATCGAAAAATGGGGGTGATGATTGATACATACCATTGTGATAATAGTCATACCCTATTTTGTATATTGTAGGCGCAAAAAATCCAAACCCATATATAGAGGTGTCTCCCGTTACAGATCCATGGCCATCGTAATATCTTCCTGCATAAGCAGCCATAGCCGCAAGTTCTCCCGCAGTCACTGGGCAGGCAACCGAAGTTCCTGCTATTCCAAACCACCCTGTCTGAAGATTACCACTACTATCAGCTCCAGTTGTATAGATTATAGTTCTATTTCCCACGGCGGATATATCTGCAGTGACCCTCCCACCGTATGTCCCTATATAATTCTTCTGCCATGAAGGCTCTGAATATTTTGAACTGATACCACTCTGGGTCCCCCAGTGATCATTGCTATTCCCACCAGCACCCGTGGCCGTGGAATCATACCAAACAATCTCGTCGCTTCTTGGATTGGCAATATCGGTGTTGTTCCCCATTGTTTGATAAGTGTCGTTAGTAAAATCAGTGCTGTTATCGTCCACGCCATTGGGTATGGGAGACGTACCCCCCACCGCAATGAATCCGTAGTTATCATAAGCCGCAGTAGATGGCTCACTCGGAGAAGTGGTGTCACCATCATCTCCACTTGAAGCAAGTACAGTTACTCCCAAAGCATTCAAAGCCTGAACATCGGCCATGGTTGTCGAGTCCACGCTGCTATCTCCATCACCCCAAGAGTTACTAACAGCCACCAATGTGGAATTCTTAGCTAGAGTATTCAATATATAATTGTAATTATCAGCTGGAAAATTTTTCTGCGCAGAATCAGAATATACGCAAACCACATCTACTCCAGGAGCGAGAGTCCCTATCATCTCCAAATCTAATTCGTTTTCTACATTCACATTACCATCTACATTGCTGCCCGGTGGTTTACAATCACTTTCGGTAGCGTATCCCCACACATGGGGCATCCCTCCAGCTTTTTGTTCCCATGAAGGAATCACATGCCTCCAGTAATTGTACACATTGTTTGGGTCAAATGGTGCGTATTCTTTTATATGGATACCCAAGAGATACTCACCTCCTTCCCAGAGAACCGTGGCTACTCTTAGCCCCTTTGGAAAGATTGGAGTGCTCGTAGGTGCTGCCGCGGCTGAATTATTATACAATTGAACTATATGATACATCTTCTGGAGATCCGAAGCAAAAACATACCTCGTCCCAGTGCTAGAACTAGTGTGGAAATTGAGGTGATAAACCCTAGAATTATCCGTCCCACTGATCCCGTTAAGATAAGGAATTATATTCCCGGGCAACTCCAGCGGTTCCATGGCGGCATAAAATTGTTTTCTCGTATGTATCCCATCTCCCTCAAATATCCCTATTTTGGTGTGAAATACCTTCTCTATATTTCCAACGGTATCCACGATGGATATGGCATTTCTAAGTTGCCATGTGTGCTCTATATGGAGCTTTATATGGGCATCGTTCATTCCCTCCAACCACTCCAAAGTAGCGTTGTATATCTGAGCCGATGGGGCATATTTTTCCTTGAATTGCACCCATGTTAGAAAATGCCTGTAATTTGAAGATTTAGGATTGTTTACCCCTTCCAAAAAATGATTCAACTCATCGCTGTTTTTCCATTTAAAACCAATTACTATGCCTATTTTCTGAGTGACGTTTGCATTACCCAGAAATTCATGATCGCTCACAAGCGATGGATTATAGCTCTTTTCATAAGGCACTTCAACTCCGAGCACAAACCCATTGTGCGCTCTGTTCACCGGTTGATGGATCAATACAACCATCGAAGATATTAGAAGAATTGTTATTATCACAATAACCACTGCGCTCTTTCCCCTCTTTTTCTTCTTTGATTTTGTTTCCCCGCTCTTACTCGTCCCATTTATATAACTGCTTTTTTCAGACAAACCGTGTTTACTCACACCATTTGTATAGCCTCTCTCACCACCCATCCCGTCCGATTTCATAAGAGATCCGATTTCATAAGAGAACCATGGTTTAAGTAATATTTAAATTTTGTTCAGAATTCCTCTAAACTCAGTAAATATCTTCTCGTAATTTGCCTAACTATTTGTGTGTTACTATCAATCACGGTGTCATACCTACCAGCCGTCAGGGAAAACTTATATATGGCAAATCTTTTATACCCCTGCAATTTAAGGTGATTCCCATGAAGATGTCGCACGGTCCAAAGGCAAGGTCTCGTAAGAAGATGACGAAGAAGGTAAGAGAGAGAGGCTTACCTCCAATAAGAAGATATCTGGCGAAATTCGAAATCGGAGATTATGCAGCTGTGGCTATAAATCCATCGGAGCACTACGGATTCCCGCATCACAGATTTCAGGGTAGAACGGGAATCATCGTTGGCACCCAAGGAGAATGCTACAAACTGAAGATAAGGGACGGAGGACTGGAAAAGATTCTCATCGTGCACCCCGTGCACTTGAAGAAGATTGAGGTGCAGAAGGTGCAGTAAAATGAGAAAGTACCTCACTTTAGCGGAAGTGAAAGAGCTCCTCATGGAAGAAAATGAAAAGAGAGAACTAAACGCTTTGCAAAAGGCCGCTTTGGCGCATTCTGAGGCGTTTGTTAAATTGAGCGTCGAAGATACAAAGAAATTAGTGGATGAACTCCTCCAATTAGATTTTGTGACGGAGAGGCATGCCGTGAAGATTGCGGATATTCTACCCGTGCATCCTGATCAAGTTCGAGCAATATACGCTAAGGAGAAAATCGTGCTGCCTCCAGAACAGATAAAAGAGATTTTAGACGTGGTGGCAAAATACTTATAAGGGGGCGTGAAAATTGGAAGATTATGCATTTATTTTGGATTATTTACCGCAGGGAAGAATCGAGGAAAAGAGTTTTAAAAGAACACCATTGGCTATAGCAATCGGTGAGAATGAATTTAAGCTGTTTGAGTTGATCCCGAAACCGAATGTTTCCCTAATAATAGGAGAGAGGGTGTACATAGGAAAAGATAAAGACAAGAGAAATAAAATTCTGCACGTGAAGAGGAGAATCGCGTACGACGAGCTCACCAACGCCGCAAAATCCGAGCTTCCATACGTGCTCGAAGATATCATAAGGCATCGGGAGCCTTTCTTTGTAAAATTTTTCAACGAAGCTGGGCCCATAACCACGAGGTTGCACATGCTGGAGCTCCTCCCAGGATTGGGAAAGAAGACAATGTGGGCCATATTGGAAGAGAGAAAGAAAGGGGAGTTCAAATCGTTCGAAGACCTTAAAAACAGGGTTAAATTACCGCATCATCCAGAAAAGTTGATAGCAAATAGAATAGTGTACGAGTTGCAACACAGATACGAGAAGTACAAGATTTTCGTGGCAAAATAACACACATATCTTTTTTAATACCTAAACACCATACGGAATCGTGCCCCGCTACAGCCAGAACTTCCTCATCAACGAGAAAATCGCAGATTTCATGGCAGATGCCATAGAAATCAGTGATGATGTTGTTCTAGAGATAGGTCCGGGCCGGGGGATCCTCACGGAGCGCTTGCTAAAGCGAGGAAAAGTAATTGCGGTGGAAATAGACCAGGAGCTCTGCGATATCCTGCGGGTTAAATTCAGAAAAGAGATAGAGAAGAAAAAATTGAATTTGATTTGCGGAGACGCACTCAAAATAGATTTTCCCAAGTTCACCAAAGTGGCCGCCAATATCCCGTACCACATTTCATCGCCGCTTATTTTCAAAATAATGGAGAATGAGTTCGAAGATGGAGTGATAATGGTTCAAAGGGAATTCGCGGAGAGATTAGTCGCAAAGCCGGGCTCGAAAAAATACGGAAGGCTGAGCGTAATGATGTACTACCACGGAAATGCGGAAATGATAAAAATAGTGAAACGGGGCAATTTCAGGCCCATGCCCAAGGTAGACTCCGCGATAGTGAAAATAAAAAGAGAAGATAGATTCTGCTACAAGCGGGAAATTTTGGAGCGTGTTGTAAGAGAAATATTCTCCCAGAGAAGAAAAAAAATAAAAAACATATTAGGCGAGGTGCCCCACGGGGAGAAAAGAGCAGAGGAATTGACCCCTGAGGAAATATGCGAGGTGGCAAAATATGTTGATGGGCTTCGTGATTAATCCAATTGCAGGAATGGGCGGAAGAGTGGGATTGAAGGGAACGGACAGAATGTACGAAGAAGCTTTGAAGAGGGGAGCAAAACCTGTGACGCCTGATAAAGCAAGAAGATTTCTATCCTCGCTCAAGGGAGATTTTAAGATTCTCACTGCCTCGGGTGATATGGGGGAAAATATCGTTAAAGAATTTGGCATCCCATACGAGATTGTTTACGAAATCAAAGGGCAAAGCACCGCCGAGGATACGAAAGAGGTGTGCAGGGAATTCATGAAGAAAGAAGCGGATATAATCGTGTTCGTGGGGGGCGACGGCACCGCTAGGGACGTTGTTAGCGTGATTGATTCGAAAATCCCAATAATAGGGGTGCCCAGCGGAGTGAAAATGTACTCTTCTGTATTTTGCATCACCCCGGAGGCATGCGGCGAACTACTGAATAAATTCTCCCAAGGCATGACGAAATTGAAGGACGGCGAGGTTTTAGATATCGACGAGGAGGCGTATCGAGAGAATAAACTGAAGATAAAGCTTTACGGATTCGCAAAGGTTCCCTATTTTGAAGATTTCGTTCAGAGCAGCAAGAGCGAGTACGGATCGGAAGATGAAGAGGATAAAGAAGCGATTGGTGAGTACTTCGTGGAGAACATGGATGAAGACACCCTATACATAATCGGGGCGGGAACCACCACTGCAAAAATCGCCGAGATGATGCACCAAGAGAAAACATTACTGGGAATTGACGCATATTACGGGGGAAAGAGAATCGCAGAAGATATGGACGAGAAAAGGATTTTGGAAATTTTGGATAAATACGAGAAGGTGAAATTGGTTGTCACACCCATAGGCTCGCAGGGATTCGTGTTCGGAAGGGGAAATCAGCAGATAAGCGAAAAAGTGCTCCGAAGAATAGGAAAGGAGAACATAATAATCGTAGCCACCCCCAAAAAACTGGAAGAATTGAAGGTTTTAAGAATGGACTTAGAGGACTGCGAATTTTTAAAAGAGTACTACAGGGTTCTCATTGGCTACGGAAAATTCAAAATGATGAAAATGGAATGATTAAGAGAGCCCCTTGATTTTCTTTCTCGATATCTTCATTCCGGAAGGAGTCACAACTAAAAGGTTCTTTCCCACGCCCGCAACGTCTCCGTTCACATCCCTTGCAATATTTTTCAGCTCGCTTATTATGCGCCTCAAAGTGAGATCATCGTTGGCAATTGAAGAGTAATCAATCATGAGGACATCGCCATTGTAAACGATATCCGAGAGCTTTCTCACATCTTCGTAGCGGTAAACTTCGGCCACGCGCACCACCGGCCCCGATGCCATGGACTCCATGCCCGTGTCGAATTCGTTCAAATCTATATACTTGCGCGGCTCCTTGGTAGCGTATCTCTCACCCGGCTTGACTGACTTCCTTTTAAGAATTGGCATTTTAAACCACCTCTAAGTAGTGTAATATTTTAAAGAATAAAAATTTTTCTCAGATTTCGTATTTTTCAATCTTCATTCTCCGCATTGCATTTTCCGCCGCGATTTTTATCACATCGTAGAGCTCGCACACCGCCGGGCAGTAGGATTTCTCCATGAACGCTAAGTCCCATACCTTCCCCCCGCGCCTTATCAAAGCGGAAACGATGTCTATTCTCGAAGACGCTCCTTTGCCAACGGCCTGCGCGCCCCGGATCGTTCCATCTTTATCCGCATATATCTTCATCACTATCTTCTCGTCGCTGTAGGGATTGAGGCGGCTCCAGCCTCTTCCCGAAATCTCTCCTCTTTCTCCCACGCTGGCCACTTCGTAATCACCGAAGGCGGAAACAAACGCGCCGTTAGGTTTTCTAAGTTTTGCATCTCCCCCCGTTGAATTTATGGCCGCGACTATCGCTTGATTAAGTGCAGTGGTAGCGAGTTGAATGACTCCATAGGGGGTGCGAACGCAGTCTCCTATCGCGTAGATATTCTCGTCGGAAGTTCGCATTCTCTCATCCACCACTATGAATCCGCGCTCATCCAATTCCACCTTTCCCTGAAGAAGTTTTGAATTAGGCCGTACCCCGGTGCTCATTACAACCATGTCGAATTCCACCTCCTCTCCCCCTATTATCGCTGCTCTCACCCTTTCATCCCCTAGGATTTTCTCCACTTTCACCCCGTACCTCGTTGTTATTCCCTCTTCCTTCAATTTCTCATCCACGTACTTCGCGATATCCTTGTCCAAAACCGTGGGAAAGGGCCACTGGAGAAGTTCAACGAGAGTCACATCGATTCCTCTTTTGCGAAGGGCATAAGCCATCTCTACCCCTATCGCTCCCGCTCCAACCACCAAGGCTTTTTTCGCGCTTTTAGCCCATTCTTTTATACGGGTTGCGTCTTCAACGGTGCGAACTGTAAATACGCCCTTTTTATCTCTCCCTTCTATTGGCGGAATCCACGGCTCGGCGCCTGCGGAGTATATCAACTTATCGTAGTTCACCTCTTTTATTTCCCCGCTATCCATATCTTTCGCCTTCACTAACTTATTTTTCGCGTCGATTTCCACAACCTCGTGCTTAAGGAGAATTTCGACGTTTTTGCTCTTCGGAAAAGGATGGATTATGTCCTCTTCGCCTATCACCCCTTCCACAACCAAGGGAATGGAGCAAGGGGAATACGTTTCGTAGCTTCTTTTTTCTATTATTTTCACCTTCTCGTTCCTGTTGTGCATTGCTATCCATCTGGCCGCGTAGAGCCCGCCAGTGCCGAGACCGATTATGACTATCATAAGGGGGAATAGGATTGAATAATTTTAAAGTGACGGTAGAATTAGTGTCATCACGCATGTAACTTTTCCCCAAAAGCCACCAAGAGTGTGAAGAGCATTATAACGGAAATCTCATACGTTTCAATTAGTGCCACAGAGGGTCAGCGAATTAAAGCTCCCGCTAGCCCAAGGGCAAATAAAGTTAAGGATGCATATTTTTCCACCTTGTTCTCCGAACCCAAAGCATAGACAAGAATCCCTATGAAAAACTGAATGAAAAAGTACACTGATACAAATGAATGTGAGCTCGTGCCCCCGTGAAAAACCCCGATGAATCCTATGAATACTGCAGCAATGCTCATGTATGCCCCACTTATCGTTTTAAGCTTGTTTTCGGCCGAGAGAAGAATGTAGATTGAAAATGCAAACATCAATAACGATGTAATCATCAGCCCGTAGTTGTATATCCACGGTGAAGTGGCCCTCGCTGGGGCACCCAGATCACTAAGGGCATTGGTGAAGAACGAAAACTACGGGTTCACACTTATACTCCACGCAACAAAAAGCCAGTAAATAACCACCGCTAAAATGCCAAAATACTTTAAAAATTTTACAGTTTTAGTGGCATCTTTCATAGAGCATTAATGTGCAACCACCACTTTATATTTTCCCTCTATTTGTACTCTGATTTTTAAGATGAGAACTTTTTTAATTCACGTCACCATGTCCCTCCGGTGATAATATGAGTTATGTGGGCAAAAAAGTGTACGTGATTTCCGAGCTGGGTTTCGGAGAAATTGTTGAGGAAGAAAACGATAAAGTTCTGGTGAACGTGAGGTCCTTCAGCAAGAGATTCCAGAAATGGTATCCCAAAGACTCCGTGAGACTCTGGAGCGAGGATATTGAGGAAGCATGCGGCTCCAACCGCAAGTGCTGGACAATCTGCGGCGGCAAGTTAGAATAATCGTGAAAAATTTATATATTTTTTGATTAGGAGAAGCCAATAAATACCATAATGCAATTATCC
>JALWEL010000190.1 GCA_027014065.1 DHVE2 group archaeon | reverse complement strand
GGAATAAACAACTCGTGGTACGGCTCAACGGCGGTTCAAATGTATCAAAATTACGCGGGGATGCAGGTGCACACTTACTCCGCAGGAGCGCATCCGTCCAGCAATCTTGCCAACGGACAGCTCGCTTACTGGTGGGACACCTCGGATGATGTGAGAGTTTGGACATCCCCCGATTCCATTATGAAGATGAGCGCGTATTTGCAGGTGCATAGAGTTTGGGTTGAAGGTGGAGCAGTTGCATATTCCAACATAATTCTCCTTTTCAAGGATACCACCACTGGAAAGAGCGTATGGTTCATTGTTAACTACTTCGATACAAGAGAAGAAAGCATATTCAAAGAGTGGATAGGCTTCGATTCAGGAACCAACATACCGATGATTGTTACTTATTTTGGCCACGACACAAAATACTCGTACCTCGGACCAAATTCATACACTGCAATAAATCAAACATGGACCGGCTGGCATTATTACGAATTCAGGGTAAATAGATTCAATTTCACCACGGCAATTAACGACGTGAACAGCCAGTACTCATGGGGAATGTCAACAAACCCCGACGATTACATAATTTCGGAGTTGACCGTGCAGGCTGAGATATACTGGCCCGAGGGAAGCAACGGGCATCTGGGTGTGTCCATGAACAATGTTGAACTGGAGGAACTCAATTCCGCGATACCCGAATTTCCATGGATGTAATTATCTCTCGAGCTCCAACAACGAGGAATTCTCAAAAAACAACTCGCATTTTTTTCCTTTCACCGGATAAATTCCAAGGTGCCTCAATTTCTCCTCGGAGAATTCCAAAACCTTATCATCTCTATGTAACGGCAGTTCGAAATCTTTCTCGCTTATGGCTACGACGCTTTTCACACCTATGGAACCGCAGAGCTTCAGAGCTTCACTGATCTGCCTCTTCCCCGAGAGTATCAGCATCAACTCTATATGCTTTTTTTTCGCTATATTCTTTTTGTTCTCGAATATTTTCGTGGCTTTTTCATAAGCCCATTCAACGTGCTCCCTGCACCCAACGCAAAGAGAGTTGAAAACGTAAATTCCCCTATCTGCGAGATTTTGAGATTCCTCGGCGCTTATGTTCCCCCGGTAGCCTTTCACAATCATTCGTATCCCTGTATCTCTTCAAATTTTTTCAGGAGTTCTTCTTTCTTGGGGCAATCAACCAGCGCATGGGCCATCACCTCTTCCACGGTGCTCACCGGTATGATTTCTATCTTTCCCTCGTGCTCCTCGTCTAAAATCACATCCATAAGATTAGATCTGGGAATTATTACTTTCTTCAATCCCGCCTCTATGGCCGCTTCTACCTTGGCCGTTATTCCTCCAACAGGTAGAACCTGCCCCCTGATGCTCAGCGAACCCGTCATCGCAATACTCTGATCCACAGGTATCCCTTCCAACGCAGATACCACCGCTGTGGCTACGCTTATGCTGGCGCTGTCCCCCTCAACGCCTTCGTACGTGCCTATGAATTGAATGTGTACATCATAGTTTGTTATATGCTTTCCGAAATATTTCTTTATTATCGCTGATACGTTCTCCACCGCTTCCTTCGCTATCTCCCCTAATTTTCCAGTGGCAATCATCCTTCCCTGATCCTTGGATTGAGCGGGGGTTACTTCGGCCACGATAGGCAAGACTATGCCTGAGTATTCTGCCATTCCGCTTCCCGCAGAGTAAACCGCGAGGCCGTTCACCATGCCTATTGCCTCACCCTTGTCCAGGAAGGTCTTGTACTCTTTCTTCATCTCTATCCATCTATCTGCCACCTGCTGCTCCAATGGCCTCGATAGCTTTTTGGCCATGAGCACGTGCTTCGCTTCCACAAACTCCGCTCCATCTTCCTTAGCAATATCCCCAGCAACTCTTACCAATCCTCCCAACTCCCTCAATCTCAAAGTTAATTTACCCTTTCTTCCCGCTCTCTTCTGGGCTTCCTTTATAACTTCCACAACTGCTTCCTTCGTGAAATGTGGGATTTTTCCATCTTTCTTAACTTCCTGAGCGATGAATCTAACCAAATTTCTGCGGTTCTCGTCGTTGTCCTCCATGGTGGATTTCATGTACACCTCGTAACCGTAGCCGCGAATTCTCGAGCGCAGCGCTGGGTGCATACCCTGAAGTGCATCCAGATTTCCGGCGGCCACAAGAATGAAATCGCATGGCACGGGCTCTGTGTGAACCATTGCACCTGCGGAGTGCTCGCTTTGCCCGGAGATTGCAAATTTCTTCTCCTGCATGGCAGTTAGCAGAGATTGTTGGGATTCTATGCGAAGCATGTTTATCTCGTCTATGAAGAGCACACCCTTGTGCGCTTTGTGAATTGCGCCCGCTTCCACCCTCGTGTGAGGTGGAGTTTCAAGACCTCCGCTCTGGAACGGGTCATGGCGCACATCGCCCAAAAGAGCTCCAGCATGCGCGCCGGTGGCATCCACGAACGGGGGTTTTGAATTTCTATCGTGAGAAACTAAAAGCTTCGGTACCATGGCTTTCTCTTCGCGCTGAATAGTTGGGCCGGTGAAAGCGTAAAGGAATATGGCTATGAATATGGACCAAAAGAGGAAAGAGTAATCGCCGGTTACCCATGCCCCAACCACACCTATGAACACAAGTAGAAAGAGGACAAGTTGCATACCCATTCTCTTCTCTGCCTTCCTTTTATTAGCCTCCTCCTGATACTGCTTCACAATAAGCTTCCCCTGCCCCGCGGGCACGGTCTTTATCTTGGGTGAATTTGGATCCTCTTCATTGGGAAAAACGAGTATGTCCTCCAATTCTTCCCGAGGGAGAAAATCGACCATGCTCTGTGCAAGCATGCTCTTTCCAGTGCCGGGATCTCCGATTAAAATCACGTGCCTCTTCTGCCTTGCAGCCTTCTTTATGACTTCCACGGCCTCATCCTGTCCGATTACCTGATCAACAAGTTTCGGAGGCACCTTTATTTCTTTCGTCGTTTTGATATTCAGCTTTTCTATCCACTCTTCTACGCTTTCCACGCATCGCTATATGGGATTAAGTAGATAAAACTTACCTCTCACCTCTGTGTAACCCACGGGCTCCAGAAAAATCTAAATAAATGTGAACCATTAAGCCCATCGGGCCGGGGTAGCCTAGCCCGGCAAGGCGGTGGATTCGAGATCCACTGTCCGCAAGGACTCGGGAGTTCGAATCTCCCCCCCGGCGCTATGCTCTCTGACCGCGATATTCTCCTCGCGATGAAAAATAGCGAAATTTCTATATCTCCCTTCTTCGAAGATTCGCTAACACCCAACGGCTATGACCTGAAAGTGGGAGAGCTTATGATTCCCAAGAAAGAGATACACATAAAAGATGGAAAAATAAAAATTGACAAAGGTACGCATTTTTTAGTTGGCACTTTGGAAGAAGTGCATGTGGGAAAGAGGCATGTTGCTCAACTTTGGCTCAAGAGTAAATGGGCCCGGCGCGGGGTACTTGCCTCTTTTGGTCTCGTGGATGCTGGATTCAGAGGGATTTTGACCTTAGGTGCCTATGCAACAAGAGAGATTGAAATAAACATCGGGGATAAATTCGTACAAATATGCTTCTTTGAATTGAAGAGCGAAGTGGAAAAACCCTACGAAAAGAGATCCGGAAATTATCAAAATCAAAAAAGTATAAAGATATGAAATTATGCGGATATTTCTTCATTCAGCAGTTCTGCGTATTTTTCTTCCACTATTACATCAAGTTTGTCTAAATACATCTCTTCGAATTTTCTCTCAATTGTCACTCTGGTGAAGTTTGCGACTCGTGCAACCATTTGAAAAATCTCCTTGTACATTGTATCATACGCTCTTTTCAATGTAACTCCAGGAGAGTTCAACATCTTGTCGCTATCGATGGTCACATACGTTCCGAGGTCGTTCTCCTTTACTTCTCTCAAGGCTTCCATGGCCTTCTCTCTCCTGCTCGCCTCTAAAGAGAACGGCAGAACGAATATGGCCATCATGGGCTTTTCTCCTCTTTCTTTCAGTATCTTCATAGCTTCCAGTGCACCACCGGTTCCCATGCCGCCACCCAAGGCTGCAATGATAATAACCGCATCCGCGTCGTTTGTCTCTTCTAAAATCCAGGCCTTGGACCTATCTATGACATATCTTGCCACATTAACGTTGCCGTCAGTATCCCTATGGGTTCCCAAAACCTCCTTGCCAAGCCACATCTTTTTGTCTACGGCAAGGCCCATCACGCGCTCGTCCACATTCACGGCTATGGTCTTCACCCCGGGAATCTTCCTTGCTGAGATGTACTCTGCGATTTTGCCCGCAGCTCCACCAAAGGCCAGCACCTTCACCTTCGGTGAGATTCCGAACTCTTCCTTCACCATCGCCCGTATTTTTTCCTTTATTTCATTCATATTTTCCATGGCTCCCATCTCCTTCTGGCATATTTATCATTAACGTCTAAACCTCTCCTCCCTCACGCGCTCCTCCTCACTCAGTCGGAGGCCATTCAAAGAGGACACATATCCCTTCAGGATATTCTCGAGAATTCCCTCCCTCACTATGGTTTTCATCACATAGTTGATTATTTCCTCAACACTGCTGAAATATCGGTATTCAACGTAATCTTCCAGCACCATCAGCAGGCGGTCCCTGATGTCCACGCGCACTCCCTGATTCTTGAGCGCGCCTCTGTCAACCATCTTCATGTATTCCATTACTGCGGTTCTTATCAATTGTGAGCGGTTCTGGTATTCGGGGTGCCTCGCTAGAAAATCATCCATTTCGTCAAGCTCCACGTCGGTTATCCTCAGTGATATCCTTGTGTCATCCATGACCCACACCTGTTTGCATGACAGATATAGTCAAAGGAGTATATATAACTTTCGTTGAGTGACAAAAATCGTCATAAAAAGTCATACGGGCGGTCACGCAGAGATGACGTTGTATTGCCGTTGTGCATGCAACATGCTTCCGTTGTATGACACTCCACGTTGGAATTTTGTACCACTGTAAAGTTACAAACTTAACTGAGTATGTCGTTGAGCAAAAGTTTGTCCATAAGTTTCGCTTTTATCTTTATTTTCTTAGTGATGTACGCCGTAAAAGCGTCCTCTTCCTTGTTCAGAATCTTCTTGAAAGTGTCGGTGGTTGTTGTTATTACTATCTCTCCTTGGACTTCGCCTTCCTCGATATCGCTCAATTGTCCATCTTTAAGGTGCGTGTGGTACTTCCCATCGTCTTCGAAAACTATCACTATTGTACGCTCTAAATCCTTTATTTTCTCCTTCCTTTTGTCATCGCTTTTGTTGAATTTATCCACCAATTCCTGCAATATTTCTTTCATGCGTATCACCTCAGTATTCTATACCTTCCCTCGCAACGACCCCTTCTTGAAAATAATGCTTCACTTCCCTCATCTCAGTTACGAGATTGGCTTTTTCAATGATTTCATCCCTTGCGTATCTTCCCGTCATCACCAACTCCGTTCTCTCGGGAACATTATCCATCAGGGAAAGCACATCGTTGAGAGATATAAGATTGAAATCCAAAGCCACGTTGATTTCGTCCAGTATTACCACGTCATACTCCCCGCTTTCCACCTTCTCTTTTCCTATGCGCAGCGCGTTTTTTGCCCTTTCAATATCCTCTTTCTTTGGATTTCTCTTGTTGACGAATTGATTTGTGCCAAATGCATGAAGCTCGATGCCCAATTTTCTCGCAGATACTTGCTCCCCGTATCCCTCGTCCGGTTTCATGAACTGGATTATGCAAACCCTCTTACCCCTTCCAGCCGCGCGCATGGCGAGGCCGAAGGCGGCCGTGGTTTTGCCCTTTCCGTTGCCAGTGTACACGTGAATGTAACCCATGGAAAGCACTAATGCAACCACCGATAAAAACATTCACTTTGCGAAGTCTCTTTAAGTTTTTATACTATTTCTTATTACAGGTGCATATGAGGGATCGAATGCTTTTAGTCATCAACGTCCTAATAGCGATTTCCCTCGTTCTTCTGTATTTCTACACCACGCAGACGCCGCCCATTAAAATTCACATAACCGATTCGAAGAAATACATTGGAGATTACGTTCAAGTTACTGGAATAGTGTGGAAAGCGAATATCGGGGAGGATTACACTTTCATAAAGCTAACAGAGGATTTCAAAAATTACCTGAATATTTTAGCGAGTGTGAAAATCCCCGTGGAACCGGGAATGAGAATATCCGCTATGGGATTGATGGAGAAAGGGACATCGGGCATAGTTCTCAATGTGGAAAAGAGGGAAGAAATAAAAGTTTTGGCGAGGGATTTCTCCACGAGCATTCCAGTTTTGCTAGAAAACCCTTCCAATTTCTCAGGACTCGTGGTTGGTTTCGGAGGAGAGATAAAGTATGAGAAAATAACCTATTTAAATCTTACCGATTCAACCTCGCACATGCTCGCCTTCGTTCCCGATGGTTATGAAGGTGAGAGAGAAGCGTATTTCTGCGGTAGCGTTAAGGATGGGAAATTCTACGTGGATTCCGCGTACAGCAACGCAACGGGTGAGGTGAAAAATATATCAGAAATAAAAGAAATGAAGAGAGGAAGGGCATGCGTGCATGCGAGGATCCTCTCGTACGGATTGTATTTAATCGTGGAAGACGGAAATTATTCTCTTCGAATTTACAGCGAATCATCTCGTATTCCAAAGGGGTACGTGAACATTCGGGGGCTATTCTATTACGATTCCCATATGGGTGAGTACGTGGTTTATGCGAGAAATATTAAATAAAACTGAAACTTTACCGCCTTATGAACAACCGAGCCATATTCACCCTAGCAATATTGCTCTCCTTTGCAGCCGGCTTCATGTCAGCGGAGATGCTAATCTCACCCACCGCGAGCCACGGGGGAAATATAATCGTTTCGAACAATACAAAAATAATGGCTCTCAACGACAGAGATTATTATCCGGTTGCAATCGAAAAAATCAACGGCGCCAAGAAGAGCATACATATGGTGATGTACGAGATAAGGTGGTACGGAAATCCGGATACTGATACGCACGACGTCTCCAAGTTAGGAAAGGCGTTAGTGAATGCGCACAAAAGAGGTGTGGATGTGAAGGTTATCATGGACGATGGCAGAGGCTATGGGTTCACAAATCCCGACTTGGTGAATGCGGCTAAAAATTGGTCCTCGTATCTTAAATCGAAGGGTGTGCAGGTAAAATTCGACTGGAGCAATCAGACAACGCATGACAAGCTTATAATCATCGACGACGAGATAGTGATCGTAGGATCAACCAACTGGAGCCAGAGCGCCCTCAACTACAATCACGAGGCAAATGCGCTGATAGAAAGCAAGGAAGTGGCCAAAGAGTACGAAGATTATTTCTCGTCTCTCTGGAACAATTATTCTTGACTTTTTACCACATTTTCAAGCTTTTCTCCCTTTGCAAATTTCATTACGTTTTTCTTCGCATACAATAGCGAGTCATGCAACCAATTTTCGTACACACCTCCGCAGTGGGGGGTCATTATCACGTTCTCCAATTTTTCGAATGGATAATCCTGTGAGAATTTCTTTCCGTATTTCCACCAGACATCCAAAGCGGCGGTGAATTCCGGGTTGCTCTTTAAAAATTCATAAAGCTCTCGTTCATCTATTATCTTCCCGCGGGAAACGTTCACTAAAATTGCGTCTTTCTTCATTTTCTCCAACTTATCCCTGCTTATCAAACCCTCCGTTTGGGGCGTGAGGGGGAGCGTGAGAACCATGATGTCGATTATGGGTAAAATAGAATCAATGTCGGAAATTTTCAATGCCTTTTCCACATTTATATCCCCGTTGTAT
>JALWEL010000189.1 GCA_027014065.1 DHVE2 group archaeon | reverse complement strand
TCCTTAGCCTCATCCTCATGCACGAAAACTTCAATGATGTGAGTATTCGTCATAAGCTGCGCGTAAATGAGCCCTAACGAAGCTTCGTGAGCGCACTGCTTGTCTATCGGCTTACCTCCCGGCATTCCCAGAGCGATTACTATATCACAATTTTCCTCCTCAATCAATTTTTTCGCAGCCACAGGCAAATCTTTAACTCCTGGTACTGTTCTTCGTATTATCTTGAATCCCGTGCCCATCCTCCTGAGCTCGTCCTCGGCGAAGGAGCCCATGTCCACCCGGGCGAAGGTGGTATCAACTATGCCTATCCTTTTCATACAAATCATCCATCCTTCCCACGATTTTGTATATTATTTTCCTCGTGCCGTGAATGTCACCGTCTCCGAATCTTTTCAATCGGATTACTTTCACCTCGATTCCCCTTTTCCTGCACTCTTCCTCGATTTCACTTTCCTTGAATTTCTGGTCGTAGCCCAGAACGATTATATCCGGATTTATTTCCTTCACTATGCGGAACATGTCATCTTCGTATCCAAGCACGGCTCGGTCCACAGGCTTCAAAGATTCAACCATGAATCTTCGATCTTCTTCGCGCATTATGGGCCTATGCTTGAGCTTCTCGGCTGTGGAATCTCTAGCCACAACCACTATGAGCTCATCACCTAACTTCTTTGCCTCCTGGAGAAAGAGAACATGTCCGGGATGCAGGATGTCGAACACTCCAGAAGCCATCACTCGGACCATTTTTTCCACTCCTCGATTATATCCTTGCCTTCCACAAACACCATGCCGTGAGATTCCGCATATATCTTTGCGTTTTCCTTGCTCAGAGATTTTCCGTCGTCGTCCAGCATCTCAACTATGGTGGCCGAGGGAATTAAACCGGCGAGTTCCACCAGCGCAGTGGATAATTCCGTGTGTCCCTTCCTGCGTTCGAGAGAAGAGGAGATTAAGAGATGCACATGTCCCGGAGTGATGAACTCCTTTCCAAATTCTTCCATCGGATTTTTCATATTTTCAATATCGGATATGAACTCTGCAAACTCTTTTATCGTCTTGGCTCTCTCCATATCGGATATTCCCGTGTAGTTATCCACGTGATTAATCGTGATTGAGAATGCTGGCAAGGAGTCGTACTTCACTTTTCCCCCGATGTACCTGAAAATCTCGAAATCGCTTCTCTGGAATATCTCATGAAGGTACGGAAGATGGAGAATTTCCGCCTTATACTTTGGAAGGGTGGTACATATCAACCCCCCTCCTTCTTTTCTCATAAATCTAATTTTCTCATGCGTTATGAATTGGGAAGCGAATACTATATCAGTCTCTTCTTCCCGGCCTTCAGCGTCGAACACCAGCACGGGCTCTCCTTTTTTAAGTGCTTCTATTGCCTTTCTGATCACGACCCTTGCATCTTGATGTTCATTAAATACCTATCGCAATCAACTCAAAAATAAGTTAATTGGGCTGGGAATTTTTATATAGAGAATGGGGATTCACCAGTATGAATCGCGGACTGTGGATATTCAGCTGGATCCTCATAATCGTGGGGCTAATAATATATTTCTCATGGGCGTTTCTGTACGATGCATGGACAGACGTTGGATTGTATTCAATCTCAGCGGTTATGATAGCATTTGGAGTTTTGGGCGCTCTTTTAGCTCTTGTTAAAAAAGAAGAGGACTAATAGGGCTTTGCCACGTACGCAATTTTCTCTGTTTCTTTTCCACAAATCATGCATTTTCCCTTTTCTCCGGGGTTTATGGGTGAGCCGATGATCTTCTTCTCCGTCAACTCTTCTATTTTGTGACCGCATTCATCTGAGCCGCACCAGTGCACCGCTGATACTCCATCGTTTTCCTTTATTTCATCGATGCTATTCACTTCCCTTATCCTCTTTTTCATCTCTTTCTCAGCCCTCGCAATCATATTTTCTTGAATCTCGCTCAATAGAGATCTTATTTTTCCCACGTACTCTCCCCGAGACACGAATATTTTCTCCCTCGTGTCTCTTCTCACCAAAACTACTTGGCCTTTCTCCATGTCTCTCGGGCCAAGCTCTAAGCGGAGGGGCACACCGCGGAGCTCCCAGTCGTAGAACTTGTAGCCGGGAGTGTAGTTGTCCCTGTCATCTAAATGCACCTTGATCCCCGATTCTCTTAATTCATCTCGTATCTTCTTGGATTCTTCCAACACCTCTTTTTTCTTCTTGGTGACTATTGGAACTATGACCACCTGTATGGGCGCGATTTCCGGAGGAATGATTAAGCCACGATCATCTCCGTGAATGCCCACTATCGCCCCCAAAAGCCTTTCGCTCATTCCGAATGTGGTCTGATGCACGTACTCGTGCTCTCCATCTTCTTTAAGATATTTTATATCGTAGGGCTTTGAGAAATTCTGCCCGTACTGATGGAAAGTGGCAATTTGCAAAGTTCGGCCGGAAGGCATGACGGTCTCCACGCCCAACGAATAAATGGCGCCGGGGAACTTGTCCCAGTTCGCCTTCTTCACTATTCTGTAC
>JALWEL010000188.1 GCA_027014065.1 DHVE2 group archaeon | reverse complement strand
TCACCAAGCAATGCGCCTCCGGTGTAAGGAGATCTTGGATCAACTAAAATTACGCCAACTTTCTTTCCCTCGGAGGTTAAAATTGATAGGACTTGGTCAATTAGGGTACTTTTTCCCACCCCCGGTGGGCCCGTGAAGCATATTATTTTCCCGCGGGCGGGGCATGCAAATATTTTCTTAATCACCTCTTTTCTCGTTCTCTCATCTTTCTCCATCATAGAAATGAGCTTCGATAATGCAACAGTGTCTCCATTTTTCACGTTCTCCATCAGTTCTTCAATCATCGCCCACCATCTCCCTGACCTTTTCTACTATGTCCTTCAGAGAACTGCCCGGACCGAACACCTCTTTTATTCCCATGCCCTTTAGAATATCCACATCCTCCGGAGGAATCGTACCCCCACAGAACACGGGAATCTTGAGGTTCATCTTGTCCATAAGTTCCATCACCCTCCTGAAAAGTGGAATGTGCGCCCCTGAGAGACAGCTCAGACCGATGAGGGAAACGTCTTCCTGCATTGCAGTCATAACCACTTGCTCCGGACTCTGGCGTATCCCCGTATATATTACCTCGTAACCTGCGTTTTTCAGCGCCCGGGCCACGACTTTCGCACCTCGATCATGACCATCGAGCCCGACCTTTGTGATGAGTATTCTCTTCATCATTAATGCGATATTGCGATATGGAATTTAAATTTTTCTTCATAATATCAACGAATTTCGTTTTTATTTTACGAAAAATAGTAAGTAAAAAACGAAAGATATATATCTTATTTTTGCATTATCTTAAATGGTGATTAAATGATTGCATTGATTGTGACGATAATTTACACCTTTATTGCGTATCTCGCACTCACTGCCGGGAGCGGCAGCTTTTTAGGGTTCTGGAGCGTGGAGGAAATAATAATGGGTGTTTTTCTCAGTATTATAGTGGGGGCAATATCCAGAAAATATCTTTGTAAGAGTGGAGATTACAGGATGCTCAACCCGCTGCGATGGCTTCTCTTCGTGGTTTATGGATTCGGCCCGTTCTTCTTCGCGATGGCAAAGGCGAATATTGATGTGGCGTATCGTGTGGTTACGGGAAAGATAAGGCCGGGAATCGTGAAAATCAAACCCGAGTTGAAAACTGATTTCGGCGTGACTTTCCTGGCGAATTCCATAACACTCACCCCGGGCACGCTGAGCGTGGACGTGGACGATGAGAACAATCTCTACGTGCACTGGATTAACATACCGGAGGGAGAGGAAAAAAATGAAATTGCGAATATAGAGAAAGTATGCGGCTCTTTCGCAAAATGGGCAAGGAGGGTTGCCGAATGATTGATGTGTGGCTTTTAACTGCACTGTTCCTCGTAGTGTGGATTTCTCTCTCCGCTATAAGAGCGATAGCAGGTCCCACCCTTCCAGACAGGGTCGTCGCACTGGATACGATTAACACGCTAATGGTTGCAATCATGATTATTCTGAGCGTGGTGTACAGGGAGGTAATTTTAGTGGATGTGGCCATCGTTTACGCACTCCTCTCCTTCGTTTCCACGCTCTACATCGCTAAATACTTGGAAGGGGGGATTTGAGATGCTCGCGGATTACTTAATCTGGGTCTTCATAGTAATCGGGCTCACCTTCAACGGACTCGGAGTCATAGGTTTGCTTCGATTCCCCGATGTTTACACTAGATTACATGCGGCCACAAAAGCGACAACATTCGGCTCCTTATTCACCTCGTTGGCGGTGGTCACCTGGGGACTCTGGAATTATTCTCAGGGCGGGGATTCATCGAATATCGTGCTTTCCATTCACACAATAATCGCCGTTGCCAGCCTTCTACTAACCAATCCAGTGGGAGCGCACGCCATAGCGAGAGCCGCGTACAGAAGCGGGGTCAAGCCGAAAAATGCCGTGGTGGACAGATTGGAGGTGAAAGAATGATTTTAGACATAATTCATATCCTCGTCCTCATCGGGCTAATAGCAACAGCGTACCTTGCGGTGAAGCTCAGGGATCTGATGGCATGCGCGGTGATGCTGGGAATATTCTCGTTTCTGCTCTCTCTGGAGTTTTTCATACTTCAGGCTCCGGATGTGGCCATAGCAGAGGCTGGAATCGGTGCTGGCTTAACCACGGCAATATTCGTAATGGCAATTCGAAAGACTTCCAGATGGGAGGTGGAAGAATGAGGAACATACTGATGCTAATCGTTTTTCTCACCATATTCTCCTTCTTCATGTACGTGGCAATCAACCCCGGAGATTTCAATTCACAAACGGGAGAGCATTTCGTGTTTGGCTCTCCAAAATTCACGGACATGGACAATTATTTCATCCACAACGCTCAGAATCAAACAGGAGCAAATAACGTGGTAACGAGCATAGTTTTCGATTACAGGGGCTTCGATACTTTGGGAGAGGCTTCCGTGCTCTTCACGGCAGTGTTGGGCGTCGGCCTTGCGCTTCGCCTTTTGAGAGGTGATAAAAAATGATGAGTAAGATTGTGAGAACGCAGGCAAATTTTCTCTATCCTTTCATCCTTATCTTCGGGTTTTACATAGTTGCCCACGGGCATTTGACCCCGGGAGGCGGATTTCAGGGTGGTGCGGTTATTGCCACGGGCATCGCCCTCGTAATCGTGGCTTACGGGTACGACAGGATAAAATCATGGATTAAAAAATCCACGCTTACAGCTACGGAAAGCATCGGGCTTCTTTGTTTCATCCTAACCGCGTTCATCGGGATAGGTACATCTTTCTTTTACAATTTCCTCGCCAATTCGGGCTTATTATTCGGAGACAGGGTGTCATACGGAGTCAATCCGGGTTATCTCAACACGGCAGGCACGTTGCCAATAATGAACTTGGCAGTGGGCATCGAGGTCTTAGGTGGACTGGGTGCGATTCTCATGTATATGATGTCCTACGGAAAGGAGGTGGATAAATGATTTTCAACGCACCCTTCATATCCGTGATGATTTTAGTTATTTTCGGGCTTTACGCGATGGTATTTCGCAGGAATTTAATAAAGGTTGTAATCGGCCTAGATATTGTTGAGAGTGCTGTGAACCTCTTCATGGTATCGTTGGGATATGTGAAAAACGGGATAGCTCCGATTTACACAAACTCCCCCGGCGGTGCAATGGTTCTTCCGACCCCGCAAGCCCTCACGCTCACATCCATAGTCATAGGAGTTGCCACCAGTGCAATGCTCCTCTCTTTCTGCATCCTGATTTATCGATATTACGGAACCCTCGATACTAGAAAGGTAAGGAGGTTGAGAGAATGAGTGTCTGGGATTTCATAATCACCAATGCTCCCGCCCTTGCAATTGCGGTGCCGCTGTTGGGTGCATTTCTAACTCCGCTTATTTACAGGGCAGGGAGAAAAACCGCTCTGATATGGGTTCTCTCTGTGCTGAGCTTTACAGAGTTCTTGGCTCTTCTTCTCGTTTATTTGGTGAACACTTACGGAATACAGGTTTACGTGTTCGGCGGTAATCCATCAACCTTAGTTATTCCTCCAGACTCACGAGGAATACCCATCAGAATAATATTCACAGTTGACGGAATGAGCGCATTCACAGCCCTTATCTCTTCTACCATAGGACTCGTGGCGGGCATATACTCGGTGGCCAGCGAAAAAGGGAGAGGTGCGCAGGACAAATTCTTCGCTCTTCTTCTGTTGTTAGTGGTCGGCATGATGGGGATGGCTCTCACTGGGGACATTTTCAATTTCTTCGTGTTCCTGGAGATAAACTCGCTTTCAGCGGCGGCTCTCGTCTCGTATCGCATTCACGGCGGTAAAGCTGTGGAGGCCGCTTTCAAATACGCCGTGGTGAGTTCGATAGGGGCATTGATGATTCTTTTTGCAATTGCGATACTCTACGGAGAATACGACGCACTTAACATGGCCATGATTGCGGAGCGCATGTACCAGACAGGTTTTTCGACCATGGATATAATTGCAATGGCCCTCATCGTGGTAACCCTCGCAATGAAATGCGGAGCGGTGCCCATGCACTACTGGGTCCCGGATGGTTACGGGGAGGCGCCTGGTGAAATTAGTGCAATGATTATGGTGGCATCTCAAGCATCCCTTTATGGATTATTCAGAATGTGTTTTACCGTGTTTGGATTATCCGCTAATACTCATTCGCTGGGATGGTTTTTGATCATACTGGGCTTGCTGAGCATGTTCATCGGAGTTACCATGGCGTTTTTGCAACATGATATAAAGAGGCTCATGGCGTACCACTCTGTCTCACAGACGGGATATATGCTTTTGGGAGTTGGTGTTGGATTAGCCACACTGGGGACATCTGCGTTCAATCAATATGGATTATTCGCAATGGAGGGTGGAATATTTCACATTCTAAACAATATGTTGTACAAAGGTTTGTTGTTTCTAACTGCTGGTGCAATCATTTATAGGGTTGGTACATCGGACCTTAACAAAATGGGCGGGCTCGCGCACAGCATGAAATTCACCGCTATATTCTACCTGATAGGTGCGTTGGCAATCGCAGGAATTCCCCCATTTAACGGCTTTGTCTCGAAGCTCATGATTTACGAATCGGTGTACCAGCTAAATCCCTTCTTGGCGGTGGTGGCTGCAATAGTGAGCATGCTGACCCTCGCTTCGTTCCTGAAGGTTTTCCACTCCGCGTTTATGGGACCGAAGCTCTACAACGTGAAAGAGGTGCCTAAGAGCATGCTAATCGCAATGGGCATCCTATCATTCTTCATAGTGCTTTTCGGCATATTCCCTAATATCGCCATGACCTACTTGGTAGCTCCTGCTGCCCACGCCCTTGCGGATCCAGTTGGGTACATAACCCGGGTTTTGGGAGGTGGTCCATGATGAATCCCTTCAATCCCAGCATTTCCACCCCTTCGGGCATATGGAACCCCCTTGTGTGGATTCTCGTGTTTCTTCTCTCCCTTTTAATTGCGTATGCCATTTATCTGAAAGGGGAGAAACAGAGAAAGAAAGGGATGCAGGAAGAAATATTCCTCTCTGGGAATAAGGCGGACGGGAACACGCACATCAAGGCAAGCAACATAGGATGGGGGTACTTGGAGGCCATGAAGGGCTACTACAAATTGATGCGCGATATTCACACAGGCATAATAAACGATTATGTGGGCTGGTTTCTGGGAGTTCTGGCAACCATGCTTCTCATCTTCCTCTTCTGGGGTGGTGCCCAGTGAAAATTAAAAAGGTGTTCGACAAATCCCTCTGGGTCTTCCATGTTAACACGGGCTCATGCAACGGCTGCGATATAGAAATCCTAGCCGCTTTAACTCCGAGATACGACGCCGAGAGATTTGGAGTTCATTTAGTTGGCACTCCGAGACATGCGGATGTGCTCCTTGTCACGGGTCCGGTCACAAGGGACATGGAGGAAAAACTGAAAAGAATATACGAACAAACTCCCGCGCCAAAGGTAGTTATAGCGATTGGAACCTGCGGCGTGAGCGGAGGCGTGTTTTACGAATCATACAACTTGGTTGGTCCCATAGACCGCGTTATACCCGTGGACATTTACGTGCCCGGATGCCCGCCGAGGCCCGAGGCAATTATAGACGCATTTGTGAAGGCATGGCTCAAGTTAGAAAAGCTCCGTGGAGAAGGAGGTGATGATGGTGGAAGTTGATGAAATGGTGAAAATTTTTGAAGGCAGATTGAATTGCGAGGTGAAAGTTCAATCGAGAAAATGCGGCATTAAAAAGATTGAGAAGCACGAGTTATTCGTAAGAGTGGAAAGAGAGAAATTCATGAAATCCGTGAGGCTTCTCTTTGAAATTCAAGATTATCCCCACTTCTCCGTGATTTCCGCAACCGATTTCGGTGAGAAAATTGAACTGCTCTACCCTTTCACAGTGGACTACGGAAAGAGAAATCAGGAAAAATTAGTCACAATTGGGGTCTCTCTTCCAAAAGATGACCTGAAAATCGAAACTATAACAGAGCTTATCCCCGGGGCAATGATATCTGAGAGGGAAATTCACGAGATGATGGGTGTTGAATTCATAGGGTTAAAAGATACACGGCATTTCTTCCTGCCAGAAGACTGGCCCGATGGGAAGTATCCGTGGCGCCGCGATGAAACCTTCCCGGAGGAGATGACAAATAAAATGTACGAGCGCTGGAAGGAGGTGAGTAGGGATGAATGACACCACTTACACCCTTCCCGTGGGACCCGTGCATCCAGCGCTCAAAGAACCCATCGAATTGGTTTTGAATGTTGAAGGAGAGAAAATAGTGGGTGTGGACGTAATATGCTCGCAGGTGCATCGGGGAATCGAATGGTTGGGAATGAACAGGAATAATGCGGTGCAAAATATCTATCTGGCCGAGAGGGTGTGCGGCATATGCAACGTTTGCCATCCTTACTGCATGGTAATGGCCGTGGAAGATGCGCTCGGAATGGAAGTTCCCGAGAGGGCCGATTACATAAGAACCATAGTTGCGGAACTGGAGAGAATACACTCCCATCTGCTCTGGGCGGGCGTGGCAGCCCATGAAATCGGCTTTGATACCGTTTTCCACTACTCTTGGGCTCTGAGGGAAGAGATAATGGACACAATCGAATATGTAACTGGAAACAGAGTTACCAAGGCCATAATGATGGTTGGCGGCGTGAGGAGGGACATAGACAAAGACAGGAGGGAGAGGATAGAAAAAGCGATGGACTATTACATGGAGCATTTCCACAAAATAGAGGACATATTTCTCCACGACAAAACCATAAAGATGAGAACACGGAATACAGGAATTTTAACGAAGGAAGACGCCTTGAAGCTCTGCGCCGTGGGCCCATTGGCGCGTGCGTCTGGAGTGAAAAAAGACGTGCGCCAAGACATGCCCTACGGAGCCTATGCGGAATTAGATATGAGAGCAATAACGCCCGACATGTACACGGGAGAAATCGTGGGAGATGTTTACGACCGCATCATAGTTCGGCTTTTAGAGGTGAAGCAGAGCGTGGAACTGATAAAAGAAGCCTTAGAGAACATGCCCTCCGGGCCAATTTTGAGCGAAAAGAATTACGTTAAGCTCCTCTCGATTCTGAAGAGGGCCGAGGGGGAGGGTATAGGAAGGGTCGAAGCGCCCAGGGGCGAAGACATACACTACGTGCGCCTTGAGAAGGGCAAGGAACCTTTCCTATCTTGGAAAATACGAGCACCCACGTACAACAACGTTCTTCCTTGGATTCCGATGCTTCTTGGTGGTGAAATAGCTGATGTACCAATTGTAGCCGCCAGCACAGACCCGTGCATGTCGTGCTTGAATCGAGTCACCGTGGTTGATGAGGATAAAAATAAAAAATACGAGATAACGAAGGATTACATGCACGAACAATCCTTGAAAAAGACTCGGAGGTTGATGCGCAATGAATGAACTTTTTGCGATTTTTTCAGCGGTGGTGGGAACATTCGTCTTAGGCACATTCTCCATACTTTTCGGGCTCTCGGTTAAGGGTATTGACAGAAAAATCTCCGCGAGGATGCAGTGGAGGATAGGTCCTCCTCTGAGACAGCCTTTCAGGGATGTTCGAAAGCTCCTACTAAAAGAAAGCGTGCTTCCAAAGAAAGCGGTTTCGTGGATTTACAACTCCTCGCCTGTTATTTCCCTTGCTTCTCTTTTAACGATTCTCCTCTTTATCCCCATTGGCTCTATACCCGCCCTGCTGGGCGGCTCTGGGGACATAATCGTCGTGTTGTATCTCCTAATCATTCCCTCTATTGCTATAATAATCGGGGGCTATTCCTCCGGTTCACCCTTTGCTTCGGTGGGTGCGCAGAGGGAAATGGTTCTCCTCATGTCCTACGAGCTTCCACTCGCCATGGTGATTTTCACTCTCGCTTGGCGCCTGAATCTCCTGTATCCATCTTATTCCTCGCTATCATTCGAAA
>JALWEL010000187.1 GCA_027014065.1 DHVE2 group archaeon | reverse complement strand
CCTCTTCAATAACCATCGAATCCATTGCTTGGGGATTTTTTTCTATCACATTTGAAATTGTAATCTGAACCCCTTTCTTTAAAAGAAAGGTGTCGTTGCACTGCTTCGCAGGGCATGTTTGCATCTTTCGATGATTTTTTAAAAATAGGGAAGGGTTTAGAAAGGGAAACCGTAGGTGTCCCTTCTTTGGGAACCCGCCGGAGGTTCTTAGAACCCCTTTCTTTAAAAAAGAAAGGTGTTTCATCCCCAAAGAAACTTATTATTGGGTCGCTGGAGTTGATAAGAACCCGCTGGAGGTTCTTAGAAAAGAAATTTTTTATTTTTCAATAGCACTCCTCTTATTGCGATAGAGCCAGACCAGCCATATCACAACGGGGAGAATAATGAATGACATCATGTCCCCGGTGTCTCCTGCGAATGCAAGCACATCCGCAAAATTTTTAATGCCCCCAATGTAAACAAGCAAAGGTGGAATTGTCGTAATGCTCCAAGCCACAATTTTTCTCATCCTCAAGAACTCCACGGTGTTGCTCTGCTGCGCCAGTCCTATTCCTATATAGCTGGTGGTAATGGCAATGAACGGAATTATGTTTCCTATGAGGTATCCCGCGTAGCCGTACATCTCGCTCAGTCCCTGCGTGGCTATTTGCGGTGTTTTCGTGCCGAATGCCAGCAGGAAAAAAGCCATGAAAAGAGCGTAAATCACAGTTGGAATAAGAAACGCGAGAATCACCACCCTCCTGGTTTTCCGATAATCCCCTATTGCCTTGTACACATCGGGAATAACCGTATGGCAACCAAGGGCGAATATGGCAATTCCCACCATGGCCATGGTACCAGAGAGGGAAATGTAAGTGGCGTTTGAGAGCTTTGAGTAAGGGGCGAGCATGCCCATGACTCCTATGAATAACGCGAGCATGAAGTAGTACATCAAAAGCTCCGCTCTCCCACTGGCCTGCAACCCCCTGTAAATCAGAAAGGATGCAAAGAGCCAGAATATCAACGCGCCCAAATTCTCATCGATGCCAAACAATTGCGAGAATACATTTCCCATACCCGCGATGTAAGCGAGCAATGCACCGAAACTCATAATTGTGATGCTCAGATACATTGTCCAGCCGCCAGCTTTGCCTAAGATCCGCTCCGTTATGGTGCTCATCTGCGCTCCGTTCATTTGGGAGGATAATTTCAGAATAATCATGGCGGTGAAAAGCATGAGGAGCATTACTCCAAAGAGAATCAGCGTGGCTGGAATTAAACCCACCTTCGAAGCTGCATATGGCAATCCCAAAACCCCTGCGCCGATCTGCGTGCCAACTAAAATCGCAAGGCCCTCCTTAGGGGTGATTTTCTCCTTCTCCACGCGAATGTGTGTTCTTCTCAAAACAGCCTTTCTTTTGGCTTTTTTCAGGTGAATTAATAGCAGCTGCCTTCTCTTTCTCCGCTTTCTTATCCTTTTTAGATGCGCGTAGTACTCCGCGTTTCTACCCGAGGCGGCCATTTTTATCTCTCTTATTCTTTAGGTATGACTATCGCCGTTGTTGTATCTATCACACCCTCAACGGTAAATATCTTCGGCAATATAACGCGGGTAAGTTCTCTAAGACTCGACGCTTCAACTCGTAATATTGCGTCGTATGGTCCCGTGACCGCATTTGCCTCCTTCACGGTTTTCACTTTCTTTTGTATCTCTTTGAGCGCCTTTTCCACCTTGTCTATCTCAACCGTAAGGAGAACATAAGCTTCGATGCTCTCGTTCATACCGCTCCGCATGGGGATCGGGTATATAACACTTGGGTAAAGAAAAAATTAACTCCAGCATTTATTTTGAAAACCACGATTTCTTCGTCTCCACGCCCATCTCCTTGGCCAATTGTTTCACCAGATCCTTAGCCTTCTTGCTCAATTTCTTGGGTACATCTATTTCCACGTGAAGAATGAAATCACCTCTTTTACCTCCGCCGAACGGGGGCAGCCCGCGACCTCTAATTACGATTTGCGAGCCACTCTCAGTGCCCGGTGCGATTTTGATTTTCTCCTTTCCGTCCACCAACTCAATTTCAATTTCTCCACCCAACACGGCGATTGGAAACGGGATTTTCACTCTTTTATGTATATCTCTCCCCTCTCGCCACACGCCCGCGGGCATATCGATGTAAACGTACACGTACAGGTCTCCCGGAATGCCCCCGCCTTCGGGAACCTCTCCCTTTCCACGAATTCTGAGCACGTCCTCGTTTTCGATTCCCGGTGGAATTTTCACCTTGTACTCCTTCTCCATCAAAACTCTCCCAGTGCCTCCGCATTCCGGACACGGTTTCTCCACGATTTTTCCAGTTCCGTGGCATCTCGGACATGTTGTCACAGAAACGTACTGGAAAAAGCCCTTCTGAATCACAACTTTTTTCTGGCCGGTGCCCCCGCTCTCCGGACATGTTTTCACCGATGATCCGGGAGCTGCACCGGTGCCATGGCAAACTGGACATGTGACATAGGTTTTAACCTTCACTTCCTTTTCCACGCCGGTGATCACATCCTTCAAATCCACATTCACGCGAACCGCAATATCTCTACCCC
>JALWEL010000186.1 GCA_027014065.1 DHVE2 group archaeon | reverse complement strand
ACAACCGGCTGGTACGAAAAGGGGATAATGGGAAATGAGAACAGAATTTTGGCTCTGATGTATTCCTCCAGCTCCAAAGAGGCAGAGATAAGCGAGATAGAACTTTCTCGATATTGAATGTGGAGATCAAACAACCCGCACGCTGGAAGCCTTGAAATAAACGAAAATCTCGTCTCCTTCTTTTAGGGAGAGTGCATGAATCGCGTTTGGGGTGAGAATAGATACGAGGGAGAATCCTTGGAACTGGAGAAGTAATCTCACCGTGGTGCCTCTATTTTCCATCTCGATTATCTTTCCCCGGAGAGCATTACGCATGGAGCTCTCTATTCTGTTTTTCGCCACGATTATGTTTTCCGGCCGTATGGAGAGGAGAACTTTGCCATTTGCCCTTTCGGATATGTATATCTTCTCGTTCCCCACCTTCACCGCTGTGAGAGAGTCCTCAGTTCCGATAACTTCTCCTCCTATAATGTTCGCGTCCACAAAATCCGCCACGAACTCTGGATTGGGCTTTGAGAAGACCTCATCTATGGTACCTATCTGAACTAACTTGCCGTCGTGCATTATTGCAACCTTGTTCGCCATGAGCCATGCGGTCTCTACGTCATGGGTTATGTGAATCACTTCCACAGCGAGTTCCTTCACCACATCCTTAACCAATTTTCTCATGTTTTCCCGATTTTTTCTGTCTAACGAAGAGAAGGGCTCATCCAGGAGCAGAATCTCCGGGTTCAAAACGAGAGCACGGGCGAGAGCGCAGCGCTGCAGCTCGCCGCCACTGAGGGTTCGGGGATAGCGATTGAGCAGAGCCTCGATCCCCAAAAGTTCGGCGATTTCTCTTATATTCTCTCTTTTTTTCCTTATTTTCAAAGGGTATTTTATGTTCTCCTCTACGGTCATGTGGAGAAAGAGCATGAAATCCTGATAAACAATCGCTATGTTTCTCTTATTTGGCGGTTTCGTGTCTATTCTTTCGTTGTTTATATAAATCTCCCCCCTTTTGAGAGGGTAAAACCCGGCTATGGATTCCACTAAAACGGTTTTGCCTGCGCCGCTGGTGCCCATCAGCGCCATATAATCTCCCTTCTCCACCAAAAGATGCGGGATTTCGATTTTTATGTCTTTGAGTTCCACCAGCAAATTTTTAATCTCTAACATCGGAGTACCTCCCAGATATAACGCGAAGGATCACGAATATTGAAAGGGTCACCACTAAGAGAAACGACGTGGCGGGGAGCGAGGCTTTGAGCCCGAAATTCGAAAAAAGATAATAGATGTAGGTGGGCGCAACCATTGGGTAGAAGGCAATCATTATCACTGCGCCGAACTCGCTCATTGCCCGGGCCCAAGAATTAATAGAACCGGAAAGAATATTCTTCTTAATCTGCGGAAGCACCACGTCGAAGAATGCTCGTGTTCTCGACGCCCCTAAATTCATGGCCACGTACTCGTATCTCTCATCCACTTTCTCTATTCCGTTTCTCACCTGATTAATGAGGAAAGGAATGCTAACGAATAGCATCGCAACGATTATTCCCGGCAAAACGTAGTAAAATTTTATCCCGATTGACTCCAGTGGAGCCCCGATTATCCCCGATGAGCCGAATATGAGGAGAATAAGAATACCGGCGACGGTGTGGGGAATCACTATTGGAACATCTATGAGCCCTTCGATGAATCCCTTGCCCGCAAAGTCCCTCCGGGCCATGATGTATCCTAAGGGGAGAGAGAAGAATATGCCTATTATCGTGGAAATTGTGGCTGCCACAATGCTCGTCACAATCACTGATATCAAAGGCCCCGAAATTGATGTTGGAGGCGCAATGACGAAGAGATAAACTATGGGGAAAAGTATGAATATGAGAATGAGAGCCGAGAGAAAAACCGAAACTTTGATGAATGGCTCGTCGTCGGCGACGAATATGAGAATGAATATAGATATTATCGCCAAAGGCAGATATAGAAGGGAAAAAATGGAAGAAATGAGAAAGACGAATGCTCTCTTATCACGAGAGAGATAAAAATAGTGGAAAAACACGAGCAAAGACGCGCTAATGAAAGGCCAAGCACCGAAGGGAAAAGCTAAGAGAAGAAAAAGAGAATAAATAAGAAGATTCTTCATTCCTTTACCTCCGGTGGCACGTTCCCGTAGTATTCGGTTATGGGTATCTGTCCGCAATCTTCCAATATTCTCTTGCCCTCTTTTCCAAGGAGCATCTTCACGAATTGGTATGCTTCATTAGGATGAGGAGCGTTGTTTGGCACCGTTACCCCGTAGTTTATGGCGCTCCCATTGATTTCCGTTCCGTCCGCCAGCTTAACCACCGCATTCCCGTAGAAAGAATCAAAGGATGAATTCGAAAGGTTGATGTCATCTGGAAGTTCGATAAATGGAAGCCCGTGCTGCTTCGCCACGGATCTGTATTCTATTGCATAGTCTATATTTCCCGTTTCCAAATCCGCAAGGAGACTCACGGATTTCTGCTTTATAAACACCCTTCCCGTGTTATTAAGAAGGGAAGAATCTGGGGGGACAATAATGGTGCCATTCTTCTCCTCAATAGCGGTGTTGTTCTCCACCACACTCTCGAATATTCCGTTCCTGTATTTCAATTCTGCGAGGTAGAACATCATCACCGCGCGATACCCGCACGGGTCCTCGTTGGGCGAAGAGAAGCCAATGCGCACATCTTTTTTCATTATGTCCATCCAGTTGCTCTCGTTGATTTGAGATGCGTATTTGCTATGATTCGTATAAACGATAACGAGAGAATTCTCCGCAAATTTAGCGTACCAGCCGGTGTATTTCGGCATGAGATAATTCACAATCGCTTTGTAATCAGCGACTGCAACCACATCCGCCTTTATTCCCAGCTCACTCACCTTTTTGACGGTTTGTATGCTTCCAGCGGTCTCGATGTACACCTTCACCCCGTATTTTTCCTCAAACTCATTGGCTAACTTTTTGAATGGCACCGCAAGGCTCCCTGCCGCGAGAACCTTTATCCCCGGTTTATTTCCCAAAGAGACGTAATAATAACCTATGGCAACCCCCACTAAGAGTAAAATCACGAGCACGGCGAGCCATTTTTTATCCACGGTTTCACCTCCGATATGCTAAAAAAGGAATAACGGGGCAATATTTAAAAATTTTGAGAGAATCAGAGAAATGTAATCCCGTACTTCTTCTTCACGGGAACAGTTTTCTTTGTGTCCATCTCGTGAACCACGAATTTGTTCTCTTTTTCCAGATTCTTCACCTTCTCTCCCTTATTGTGTTTCTTCACTTTTACAGCCTTCACAGGCTTAGAGCTGTTCGACTGCTTATGAGGAGATATTGAAATTTTCTCCTTCTTCGCTGGAATATTCTTCACGCGGCTCTTCGTTGGATAAATTCCCCTCTCTAGAATTACCTGCCTGCTCATTGCCCCACCGATGAAGGCGAAGGTGAGCATTATGAAGAACGCCGAGGGAGCATAGTAGAGATACGATAGAAGATTAGTTCCTACTTCCATTCCCATGGCGAAGGTTTGCTTCACATAGGGCACGAAAACCGCTCCTGCGACGCTGGAAGAGAGGTATCCACTGAAATATCCCTGAACCAAGTGGGGCACATGCACCCAGCCCATGGCCACAAGCTGCACAATAACGAAATAGAGAGCGATAGGCACGGCCATTGCCACAAGTCCTTTTAGGGGATCTCCAGCCTTCCGGCCGGTAACGTATCCAATTATTATGGGGCCCAGCACCGGGAGCCACCAGAGTGATACAAGGAGAACGATGGAGTAGCCGACGGCGCTTCCAAAGCTATATGGGTATTTCATATCATCACCTCTGTCTGACTATTGTCATATGAATATATGACGAAATCTTATTTAAGAGTTTTGCAAAAGCTTTAAATACTTTGAAAACTATATCTGCCATGTATCAGACATGCATATGACATGAAGTATGCCATGAAGGTGATGGGATATGTATCTAAAAGCTCTAGAGCTTGAAAATTTCAAATCGTTTGTTCACAAGAATAGAATTGAACTGAAAGAGGGTTTTACAGCAATAAGCGGCCCAAACGGGAGCGGGAAAAGTAATATCGGGGATGCAATTCTCTTCGTTTTGGGACCCAAGAGCTCCAAGGTCATAAGGGCCAATCGTCTGACAGATTTAATATACGACGGCGGAAAGAAGGGAAAGCCCGCAGACTACTGCCGCGTAAGCCTCATTTTTGATAACTCGGATCGCATGCTTCCCATCGACAGCAACGAGGTGAAGCTCACAAGATACGTTAAGAAGGCAAATAACGAAGCGGGATACAACAGCTATTTTTACATAAACGACGAGCAGGCCAGATTGCAAGACTTCATATCGCTGTTGGAGCACGCCAAGATTTCGGCTGACGGGTACAATTTTGTGAAGCAGGGGGATGTCACGAGAATCGTGGAAATGACCCCCATGGAGAGAAGACAGATTTTAGACGACATTTCGGGAATTGCGGAATTCGACCGCAACATAGCCAAGGCCGAGAACAAGAAGAGGGGCGTAGAGGAGGACATGGAGAAAATTGAAGTTCTGATGGATGAGTTAAAGAACAGGTTAAATGTTTTGGAAGAAGAGAGAAAAATCGCGCTCAGATACAGGGAATTGGAAGAGAAATTGAAAGAAACGAAGGCAAAAATCGCGTACGCGCGCATGGTTCAGTCCCGGGACAACATGGACTCGTACAAGAAGCAAATTGAAGAATACGAGGCAGAGATGGAAAAATTGGAAGAGAGAATAAAAGAGAAAGAGAGGGAAATTGAAGAACTGAAAAAGAAAAAGGAAGAGGTGGACAAAAAAATCGGAGAGCTAGGAGGGGAAGAGCTCAAGAACATGAAGGAGAAAATCGATGCACTCAAGATAGATATCGCTAAAATAAAGACAAATATCGAGAACAGGGAAGACAAAATAAGCGAGAACAGGGAGAAAATAAGAGGATTGAAGGATGAGTTGAAAGCTCTGAAAGAAGAGATCAAAAAAGGAGAGAATGAGCTCAAGGAGAAGAGGGAAAAGCTTAACGCTAAGAAGGATGAAAAAGAGCGAAAGGAAAGAATTCTGAGGGAGAAGGAGGAAAAAATAGGAGAAGCGAACAGGAAATTCAGGGAGCTTTCTGAAGAAGTGGAAAAAATAAGCGGGGAAATCGAAGAGAAGAGAAAAGAGTACAGCAAAAAGACCATCGAGTTCAACACCTTAGGGGAGAAGATAAGCTCAATCAAGAGAGAAATCGCAAAGTTGGAGGAGGAGAAGAAAGAGGTAGACGAGGGAATAAAGGATGCTGAGTGGAGAATCAAAGAAATAAAGGGCAAGAGCAAGAGCTTCGAATCAAAAAGGAAGAAGCTCAACGAAGAGTTCATAGCGTTGAAGAACAGGCAGGCCCAGCTCAGAAAGGAGATACAGAGGAAGCAGAAGGAAATAGACGCATTGAGCGCGGAGTACCAGAGGCTCAGGGGTAGGATGGAGAGCTCGGATCCTTTGAGCACAGCGGTTAACGCGATTCTTTCAGCTCGAGATACTGGTAAATTGCGCGGAATTTACGGAACAATAGCCGAGCTGGGCAACGTGGATGAAAAGTACGAGCTTGCAATTCAGATTGCCGCAGGAAATAGATTGATGAGCATAGTTTGCGAGGACGATGAATCGGCAGCTAAGGCAATCGAGTACCTTAAGAAGAATCATCTCGGGAGAGCTACTTTCCTACCGCTCAACAAGATGCTGGCCGGGAGACCAAGGGGTAGGGCTATATTGGCGGCCAAGGACCCGAGTTCCCATGGATTTGCGATAGACCTGATAAAATACGATAAAAAATTCGAAGCGGCATTCTGGTACGTGTTTGGAGACACCGTTGTTGTGGACGATTTGAGCACCGCCAGAAAGCTTATGGGGGGAGTTCGCCTCGTAACTCTCGATGGCCAGTTAATAGAGGCAAGCGGCGCCATGGTGGGCGGCAGCGTGGAGAAGAGGAGAAGAATAAGCATGGGCAACCTCACAGAGATAGGGGAGAAGTTGAGGAATTTGAAAGAAGAGCGCGATGCGCTTTCGATGGAATTGGAAGAGGTGGAGAGGAGAATAGACGAGCTTCTCCAAGAGATAAACTCCGTTGGCGGGGTAAGCACAGAGGACTTAGCGGTGTGGACAAACGAGAAGAATAGACTTCAGGAAAAATTGTCAAAAATACTTATGGAACTTAAGAGAAAGAACGCCGAGAGAGAAGAGATCATTAAAGAGAAGAACTCCATAAAGGACGAGCTCGAAAAACTGGGAAAAGAGATAGAGAATCTGGAAAGCAAAAGGGACTCGCTCAAGAGGGAAATGGAAGCCCTGATCCCCGAGAAGATATCGAAAGAGATAGATGCATTGAGAAAAGAGATATCATCTTTGATAGGAGAAATCTCCGAGCTAAGTGGAGAGGTAATCAAGTTAGAAGAGAGATTGAAGAGCCTGAATTCTTCCAAGGAAAGAGGGGAGAGAGAGATAAAGAGCCTCGAATCCGAGATAAAGAGATTCGAAGAGAAAAATGAGGAAGAGAAAAAGAGGATGGAAGAGCTAATCACCGAGAAGAAAAAGTACGAGGAAGTGGCTCGAAGAGAAGAAGAAAAAATACAGGAACTGGTGAACGAGAGCAATTCCCTGCTCAAGAGGATCAACGATTTAGATCGGGAAATCACCACCATGAACAGCGATAAAAAAGTCAAAGAGGAGTTAAAGATAACTGCAATGAGCAGGATGAACGAGGCATCGCAGAGATACGAAGAGTTCCGCAGGGAATACGAGTCTTACGGAATAAAGGTGGAGAAGGTGGAATCGGTAAGCAAGCTAAAGAAGTATGAGGACGATATTCAAATTCAACTTTCATCAATGGGCAACGTAAACCTGAAGAGTGTGGAAGAGTACGACATGGAGATGGAGAGGTACCAATCTCTGAAGGATGATTACAACTCGCTCCTGAAGGAGAAGAAAGAAATCGAGAAGCTGGTGAAGGAGCTAAACGACAAGAAAAAGTACGCGCTGTTCAAAGTGTTCGATGCAATAAATGAGAATTTCGGAAGGATCTACAAGGAGATGAGCAACGGCGGAGACGCGTATTTGGAGCTGGAGAATAAAGAAGATCCGTTCAAGGGCGGGCTGATCATCAAGGTCAAGCCCCCGGGCAAGGGGATAAAGAGATTGCACAGCCTGAGCGGCGGGGAGAAGAGCCTCACAGCGCTATCGTTCATATTCGCGGTGCAGCAATATGATCCTTCGCCAATATATCTCTTAGACGAGGTGGATATGTTCTTAGACGGCGTGAACTCGGAGATTCTGGGAAGAATAATAAAGAGAAACTCCAGATCTGCGCAGTTCATAGTGGTATCCCTGAGAAAAGCAACGATAAAGTTTGCAGATTACATAATCGGCGTAACAAACAGGGGAGACGGCATATCGCGGGTTTATCCTCAGCCAATTCCGGGGGAGGTGAGCGAAGATGGTGAGTGAGGTAATGGAGCATCTCATGTTCCACAAGGCGCTGCTGGGCAGCGATGTTGAACTTGATCATTACATCGAGTTGGCGGAAGAGTTGGAGAATGGAGCGCATATTGCGGCCAAGGACCCGGTGGAGAAGGCAATCACAATCATATTTGAACTCGTGATGAATGAAAAAATTAACCCATGGAACATAGATCTGGAGAAGTTCGCGAAGATATACATGGAAAGAGTGAAAAAAGAGAAGGACATAGATTTCATCATAGCCGGAAAAATAGTGTACATGGCCTGGGACATACTGAAGAGAAAGAGCGAGCAGGTTCTC
The DNA here is from genome assembly GCA_027014065.1 of DHVE2 group archaeon. GTDB lineage: Archaea > Thermoplasmatota > Thermoplasmata > Thermoplasmatales > Aciduliprofundaceae > JAADDK01. The sequence continues at coordinate 172 of JALWEL010000186.1, read as the reverse complement.
GATAAGATTGATGTTGAGGAAGAGCAGTACGATGACTTCTTCGGAATGGACATCAGCGAGGATTTCTACTCTTACGAGGGTGGATACGAGGAAGAGCCCTCCGCATTACCTGAGTTGATCGAGCCTGTGAGGCGCGAGGAGAGCGCGCCGGTGAGCTTATTCGATCTCATAT
>JALWEL010000185.1 GCA_027014065.1 DHVE2 group archaeon | reverse complement strand
CAATCAATCTGGGGCTTGGAGAGCCAGATTTTCAGCCGCCTGAAGTGGTTAAAAAAGCCATATACGAGGCCGTGGAAAAGGGGTACAACAAGTACGGCCCTTCCAAGGGATTTCCAGAATTGAGAGAACTCTTGGCAAAAAAATATGAAAAATACGGAGATTTCAAAATGGATAACGTCCTCGTGACCGTAGGGGCAACCGAAGCTTTCTTAGCAACTATATTGAGTGTAGTGAATCCCGGCGATGAAGTGCTGTATCCCGACCCGGGGTTCGTTCTGTATAAGCCCCATATAAGAATCGCCGAGGGAAAAGCTGTGCCATATCCGATAAATCAGGAGAACGATTTTGTACCGACGCAAGAAGATATAGAGAAAAGAATTACGAAGAAGACAAAGGCAATAATCGTGAACTATCCAAACAACCCAACGGGTGCAGTTATCACCGACGAAGCAATAAAAATGATAATCGATGTCGCAGAGGACAACGATTTGCTCATCATATCCGACGAAGTGTACTTCAATCTGGTTTACGATTCCGAGCCAAAAACTTTCTTGGGCAAATACGATAAGCTCATCTTCATCAACTCCTTCTCCAAAGAATTCGCAATGACCGGCTGGCGCCTCGGATACATGATTGCTCCCAAAGAATACGTGGAGCAAATTGGCAAGATTCATTATTACTCTGTGGCCTGTCCTCAAAGTCCGATAGAGTACGCGGCCATAGTGGCACTTAAAGAAGCGCCCGATTACATAGAATACATGAAAAAAGAATTCAAAAAGCGCAGGGATTTGATTTATTCTCTTCTGAAAAATATCGATGGCGTAGAGCCCAATCTCCCTAAGGGCGCATTCTACATGTTCCCAAAGGTAGACGTTCCGGACATAATGGAAGTTGTGAAAGAAGCAGTTAAAAGAGGGGTTCTCTGCACTCCTGGCACGGCATTCGGAGATAACGGAGAAGGGCATATCCGATTCTCCTATGCAGCCAGCGAGGAAGATATCAAAAAAGGAATGGAGATATTCCGCGAAGTGGTTGAAGAGATGACGAAATGAAAAAAAGAGCATAACGAATCCTTATATCTTCTCTTTTCATTCTCCCGCCGGTGATTAATATGGATTACGGAAAGATTTTGAGGGTGAATCTCACAACTGGCGAGATAAAAAAAGAAGACATCGGGGAAGAACTTGTGAAAAAGTACATCGGCGGTCTGGGGTTCGTGGCGCATTTTCTCTACAAGGAAGTGCCCAAGGGCGCCGACCCGCTGGGAGAGGAGAATAAGATATTCATAGCCCCGGGCGCTCTTACGGGGTTCGGAATTCCTACGGCCAGCAAGACCGCTCTAGCTTCCAAATCACCCCTCACAGGAGGATTCGGGAGAAGCGTCGCGGGAGCACCAATGGGAGTGGATCTCAGAAAGGCAGGCTATTCCCTATTAATAATCGAGGGGAAGAGCGATAAGCCCGTGGTTCTGCGCATAGAAGATGATAATGTGAGCATCGAATCTGCCGAAGAGCTGTGGGGCATGACCACGAAGGAGGCTCAGAAAAAACTCAAGGAGAAGTACGGAAAGGTAAGCACAGCGGTCATTGGACCTGCGGGGGAGAACCTCAGCAAGATAAGCGGCATAGATTTCGAAGAGAGACAGGCTGCGAGGACGGGAATCGGTGCAGTATTCGGCTCAAAGAAATTGAAGGGAATCGTGGTTAAGGGAACGAAGACTCCTGAGGTTGCAGATAAAGGAGAACTTATGAAACTCATAGCCAAGTGGGCAAAAATAATAAAAGAGCACCCCGCCACAAAGGACGATATGGGATACGGGAGCGGAGAGTTCCTAAGATGGATGAATTTAGAGCGCGGAACGTTCCCAACGAGGAATTGGCAGTGGGGCTATTTCCAGAGCTTTTACGATAATGCGAAGGAAGGAGAATTATTGGGCATAGATCCATATTACTGGGTACCAAAGTACAATCCGGATAAGAAGAGAAACCCATGCCCCAACTGTACCAAGCCGTGCTCTCAGGTTTTCACACTCGAAAAGTATAAGCCCGGCGAGACTGTGGACGGGCCCGAGTACGAAACTTTGTATTCTCTGGGCTCCGAGCTGGAAATCGATGACCCACAGGCGGTGGCGTACCTCAATCTCCTGTGCGACGAATACGGCTTAGATACCATTTCGGCTGGCGTCACAATTGGCTGGGCCATGGAGGCCTACGAGAAGGGATTATTGACGAAGGAGGACACTGATGGTCTCGAATTGAAGTTCGGGAATGTGGAAGTGGCAGCGGAAGCTCTTCGCAAAATGGCATACCGCGAGGGAAAATTGGGCGAGTTGCTCGCAGATGGAAGCAAAGCGGCCAGCGAGAAATTGGGCAAGGGGAGTGAGAAGTTCGCCATACATGTGAAAGGCTTAGAGCTCCCGGCGTACGATGTGCGCGGAATAAAAGGTATGGCTCTCGCAATCGCAGTTTCTTACCGAGGAGCATGCCACCTAACCGCCGGAGTTTACGGAACTGAACTCGTTGGCAAGTGGTGGAAGTTCGAAGGAATTGATCGCCTGAGCGCAGAGAACAAGGGATTCGAGATAAAGAC
>JALWEL010000184.1 GCA_027014065.1 DHVE2 group archaeon | reverse complement strand
AAGACCATGTGGGGTGTGTTGGCGGTGAGTGCGATAATCTCGGCGCCGGAGCATTCAAGGGAGCGAATTCCTTCCAGAAGGTAGTTTTTCTTCTCTTCCCACGTGGGAAAATCGCGGAATTTTTTGAAATTTACCGAGAAAATCACAATCTCCGGATAGAAATTCTTCTCGAATCTCCTGTGCGATTCCTCCACGAACAGCACGTAATAGTAAAGGGTGGATTCCGGCGAAGTGCCTCCAATCAAACCTATGCGTTTCATAAGGGCGGATACGGGGGAAGGAGTTAAAGCTTTTCTCAAAGAATGAGAGGGGCAAAAAGGTTAAAATATAAGAAATGGATGTATAAAGCATGGAAGCATCAGAAGCACTAGAGCGTTTGTATAGGAAGTTAGACGAAATTGAGGTGAAAATTGATGAAATAAGACTTGCTTTAATACCGGAGGAAGAGGCAACGGAGGAGGAACTGGAAATAATAAAGAAAGGAAGAGAGGAAATCGAGAGAGGGGAATACGTAGAACTTGAGGATGCTCTGAAACAGTTGGAAGAGTGAGCGGGAATGTATCGGGTTATACTTTCGACCCAAGCAATAAAGCACGGAAGAAAACTGCCCAAATATACAAAAGATAAGTTAAAAACAATATTAAAAACACTTGAAGAGTATCCCATCCCTGCAACAAAGTATGATGTAAAAAAGATAAAGGGCGAGGAATTTACATACAGAATTAGAATTGGTAAATACAGGGTAATATACGAGATAAATGAAGAGAAAAAAGAAATAAGAATTCTGGGCATTTCACACAGAAAAAAGGCATACAAATAGCCATGGATGGGGATTAAAATGGGCTATTTATACAAAATTCCTGTTTTTTCTCTTCTGTCAAGATTAACATTAGCTTCGAGAGTTTTAGGAATGCCCAAACAATGCCAGAACTCACCACGCTCATTTATCCCCCAAACCCTCTGGACATCTCGGGGAGGCGGATAAAATGAGCTGGGTAAACACACTGAGCAATATCAGTTTGATTTGTTTATTTATTATTGTAAGTATTGACTTTTTTTTAGCTACAATTGCAACATTTCATCCAAAATATTCAAAGAACAAACTTCTATATGAAAAATTGATGTTGCCTGTCAAAATGTCAATAATATTATGGTTTATCTTTGGAATATTATGGGGATTACCAATTTTCTTCTCAATTGATGTTCCAATAAACATCAAAATTGGTTTGATTATATTCTATGTCGGTGCTATAGGATTTGGTGTATGGGCAGTTAGGCACCAGTATCTCAAATATAAAGCACTGAGGGAAAACTCCTCGAAATCTTCTGAAATGCAAAAAGACGAGAGCCCCTCTGGGATGGAGAAGAATTTTAAATAATTCTGCCCATTCCGCAGTATGAGTGAAAACATAAGGGAAGAAATCGAGCGTTTGGGGTACAGGGTGGTTTACAAGCCGCATCCCGTCATGAAGGATTACAACGCCACGTACAACGTGATTTACGAGGGAAAGAGAATCACGAATAACGCGGGCATAAAACTTAAAATCCCCACCAACGAGATATGGGTCTCGGAGAAATGGAGAAAATACGAGAAATACATCCTGTTCCACGAATTCGAAGAGATTAAATTCAGGGCGATGGGGTACGGAATCGAGGATGCGCATTACCTCGCCGAGATGGAGTGCATAAAGAGATTTCGGGATGACCCGCAGTGGAGGGAATTCGTGGTGGAACTGCACATAAGCGACGTGGAGAATGTTGCTTTTGATATTAAGAAGATAATAAAAACCTAAAATCCTTACATGTTTTATAATTTTCCTCCCCAATAAAAATTTCCACCGAAGAGTTAAGAGATGGGCAAAAGGTTAAGATAAGAGATGCTTTATTGCATAAACTAAGGATTAGTGCAGTAATGCGTTATGAAGTAAGTAAGAACGAACTGAAAATATGATTTCCTTAGCAATACCGGAGTACATGGAGATAAAACAGGGAATCATAGTGAATGAAACATGTTGAAAAGCGAGAGAATAATAAGGTGTTCTTTAACCACATACCCCTTTTGAGAGGGGAGAGTTTCTTGCAGAGCGACTTACTAATTGTATTTTCATCAAATGACCAGTTGCTCATTTCAATATCAGATTTGATTAACCATTTAGGCAATAATACTAATTATTCGTCGTAATATTTAAGTAATGTTTCAACCATTCACGTTTGATATCGTATGAATGAGAGGGAGCAAATATTAGTTTTAGGGGCGCTTCTCCATGACATCGGCAAATTTGCTCAGAGAGCTTCAACTAATTTTAACAAGATGAAGCATGAAGAGTTTGGGAAAGAATTTTTGAATGAGAACTTGAATGCTAGTCCAGAGCTAAAAGATGAAACCATTAAGCTTGTGGTTTCCCATCATCAAATACCCTACAAAGGAAAATACCCTGAGCTTTTGAAAATAGTTAAGGACTCGGACGGGGAATCTGCAGAGCACGACAGAAAAGAATCAGAGGGAATAGACGATAAGATCAATCAAAAACCTTTACTTTCCGTATTCTCGCACATAAACATAGGCATAGATTCAAAGAAAGATGTTCATTACCCC
>JALWEL010000183.1 GCA_027014065.1 DHVE2 group archaeon | reverse complement strand
GATTACCGAAAAGTGAGGTAAATAATGGAGAAATTCAAGCCAAAGATTGTGATTAACAACGCGGGCTTCGGGCAGTTCGGGGAATTCTCAAAGATGGATGAAGAGGAAATAATAGGAATGATAAAGGTGAACATAGAAGCGCTAACTTACATAACGAGGGTTGCGATGGAGCATATGGAAAAGGGGTACATTTTGAACATATCCTCCGTAGCTTCCTGTCATCCCATGAAGAACCTCGCCGTTTATTCCGGAACGAAAGCTTACGTGGAGCACTTCACCCGCTCGCTGCAAAGGGAGAATACGAAAAATATACGAATTTCTTATCTTCTCTTAGGGCCCACAAGAACCGCGTTCTTCGAGAAGGCTAACATGCCCACCAAAAACATAGAGAAAATAATGCTCTCTCCGGAAAAAGTGGCTAAAAATGCAGTGGAAAAACTTCTCAGAGGAAAAAGGAGAATCGTATTAGGGTTCCTTTACAAACTCTACTGCTTCCTGCGATGATTCAACTCTTGGTCATCTTTTTCTTTCTCTCTTTAGCCGTATAACCCGTGACTCGGAACAGAAAATCGTTCCATGTTCTCAGGGTATCCATGGCTTCCGCGTCATCCACCTTCTTCGATGTGGTCTCCGCGGCCAATTTCTTACCTTCAAGCCAAACTTCGATTCTCTCTAGACCCTTGTACGATGATATCATCTTATCGCCTTCTCTTTTCACTTCTCCGAACATCTCCTTCATTATTTTCTCGATTTCATCGGCTGTTTTTTTGTGCCCTCTCTTAAAGTCGTACAATCGCATAGTCGGTAAAATGAAAAGGGGTTAATCATCTTTTCGCTTCCCATGGGGAAAAATTTTATATACTTCTTTTACTATGTCATACATAGGTGATACAAATGTCTGACAAAATAGAGATTAGGGCGGGTAAGGAATTTCTGGATAAGCCGATAAACAACTTCGTAGAATTGGTGAACGAGAACGTGAAGAAGAAGTATCCGGGGTACAAGCTGGCATGGCTGGAGGGAAACGTTAGCAGAGAAATAATCGAAGATGAGATAAGGGAAATTGGCGCTAAGAACGCGAAAATAGTAGAATTGGAGGTAGATGTGCTTCCTTTCAGACATTACGGCGTTCTCATGCCAGAGGGACAAGAACTTCTAACCGCACCATAATTTTTTATTTCAGCGGGGAAAAAGTATTTATACGACCTACAACATACTTTATGTCAGACAAAACATTTGGAAGTGAGAAAAAATGTCTGATTCAGCGAGGATCACCATACGCCTCTCCAAAAGTGCGACTGATAAGCTTCAGAAATTGGTGGATAGTGGAGAGTATAAAAACATATCCGATGTGGTTAGAGCCGCCATTGAGGAATTTCTTGCGACGAAATTTGCACCCCAGAACATAGAGAGGGTTAACGTGGATTTACCGAAAAAAACCGTCGCATTGCTTTTGGAGCTTGTGGAATCTGGAGATGTGGAGGCTGTGGACTTGGACGATGCAATTCGCCTCGCAGTTAAGGAGTACGTGCGCAACGTCATATCCAAGGCGGCGGCGAAGGAAATTAGGGGAGAGATGGAGAAGATAAAGCAGGAGGCTGAAAAATGACCTTCACCTCTTTGCTGAGGAGAGTTGCCGACTATAGCGAATACGATATACACGGGCATGTGGATAAACCAAACATTTTAGTTGTGGGGGTCGGGGGCGCGGGCTGCAACGCAATATGGAGGATGAAAACTCTCGGATTGGATGTACACACAATTGCAATCAATACCGATGCCCCTCACTTAAGAATGGTTGATGCCGATACCAAGGTTCTCCTGAAATCGAGGAGAGGCAACGGAACGGGAGGAAGCGTGGACGAGGGGGAGAGAAGCGCTATACTGGCGAGGGAGAAGATTGCGGAGCTTTTCAAAGGTGCGGACATTGTCTTTCTAACCGCTGGATTGGGTGGGGGAACGGGCACCGGCGCAGCCCCTGTGATAGCGGACATAGCAAGGAAAGAGGGGGCCATGGTTCTTTCAATCGTCACATTACCATTCAAAATCGAAAAGATAAGGGTGAAGTACGCTCGAGAAGGTTTGAAAAAAATAGCGGAGAAATCAAACACTGTCATCGTGTTAGAGAATGAAAAACTCATAGACATCGTGCCAAATCGCCCTCTCAACGAAGCGTTCATGGTGATGGATCAACTCATTAGCTATGCGATAATGTCCTTCGTGGACATAATAACCAAGCCCTCGTTAATCAACATCGACATCTCAGATTTGAGGTATATCATGGAGAGCGGAAACATGTCCACGCTTCTCATAAGTGAGGGAGGAATCGATAACATAAGGAAAATCGTAACGGACGCTCTGAACAATCCATTCATCAACGTTGATTACAGCACCGCCGACGGGGCGCTCATTCACATGACAGTGGGAGAGGATGCTACGCTCAACATGATATATTCAACCGTAGACACAATTTCCTCCTTCCTCAAAGAGAATTCGAAGATTTCGATGGGCGCGCGTGTGGACCCCGAGTATTTCGGTAGAATGAGAATTTTAGTGGTTCTCACCGGAATTAAGCTTCCTTTCTTGGAGGAAGAGAA
>JALWEL010000182.1 GCA_027014065.1 DHVE2 group archaeon | reverse complement strand
AACAATTACGACGGCCCGAAGGTGATTTCAGCCCTGAGAACCATAAAGGCCCATGCCCAGTACTACGGGGGCGTGGTTCTCGTAACCATGATGAAAGACGTTTACGACACCCATACCCAGAGCGGCGTGGAGCAGCTGGCGGATATAATACTGGAAATGGACATGCTTCGAACTCCCAAAGGATTCGTGAACCACATAATAATAAAGAAGGTTAGAAATCACCCCGAGAAAGCGGGAATATTCAAGTACCAGATTTACGAAAAAGGTTTGAAAATCGTGGGGTAATATGGAGAGATACGGAGTTGCAAACCTTCCACTGCATCCAGGTCATGCACCTAGATGGTTATTCGACAGAATGGTTAAGCTTTCAGGAGAGATTGTGAAGGTCATCGCTTTAGAATTCGGGCCTGACGAGGTGTTAAGAAGATTTGCGGACCCGTTCTGGTTTCAGGCGTTCTCATGTGTGATCGGCTTCGACTGGCATTCCTCAGGAACGACCACGGTTACCCTCGGCTCACTCAAGCAGAGCTTAGGGGAAGAACACGGAATCCTACTCGCCGGAGGCAAGGGAAAAGCATCTAAAAAAACGCCAGAGGAGATTGAAAAAATCGGCGATTCTTTCAACCTTTCTTCTTCCAAAGTGGAGAGATTGAAGTACACGAGCAAAATCACGGCCAAGGTGGACAACGCGGTTCTCCAAGATGGCTATGACCTCTATCACCATGTGATTATGATCTCGGAGTCCGGAAATTGGGTGGTGGTGCAGCAGGGCATGAACCCTCAGAAGAAATACGCGCGTAGGTACCACTGGATTTACGGAATAAATAACTATGTGAACGAGCCGCATTCGGGAATAATCGGAGATAGAAAAGAGAAAAAGGTTCTGGACCTCACTTCCGAAAAAAGCCGCGATGCAAGGGAAATATCCCTCGACTTAGTGAAGGAAAATCCCAAGAAAATAAGAAATATGATAGTAAAAGTCAAAGACCGAAAGCAGATGAGCTTAGATGATTTCTCCGGATACAAGGTGCTCCACATGCCATGGAACATAAACTGGAACGCGTTGTTCGAAGCTTACGAAATACAGCCAAAGAATTACGAGGAGCTCATATCGATTAGGGGAATCGGGCCGGCCACGGTGCGCGCCCTCGCATACATTTCCGAGGTCATATATGGAACGGAGATATCGTGGAAAGACCCGGTAAAATATTCATTTGCCCTCGGCGGGAAGGATGGCGTGCCCAAACCCGTTGATCGTGATGCGTACGATAAGAGCATAGAGGTATTGCAGCTGAGCATAGAAGAGGCAAAATTGGGAAATAAGGAGAAGATGGAGATGCTGAAAAGATTGAGAAGGTACGTACCCGATTAATCCCCAAGTAACTCTTCTAAATTAACCACCCTCGCATTTTTTTCTCGACCCAAAATATGCACTACGTGGCTTTTAATCAGGCTCCTGAATATAATGATCGTCGAAACAAACGTAAATATTAGCCCGATAGCAACTACCTCCAGGATATCCGAAATTGTGGGAGTTATTATTAAACGATGCCCGAAAGCTGTGAGGAGATTCAAGCCATCGATGAAGAGCACCAAGAAATACCCTCCAAATATTCCCAAAACAACAGGTGCGATTATGTAGAGAGATGCTTCTTTGATGTACATTGAGAATATCTGCCTGTTGCTGGCGCCTATTGCCCTGAGAATTCCCACATTGGACATCTTCATTGATTTTATGGTTGTGGAATAAATTCCGAAGAACAGTAGAATGAAGGTGACCGCAATGAGTGCAGAGATGACCAAAATGAAATTTCCCTCTGATATCTGGAATCCTTTGTAAATCACTCCCTTGCTCTCGGTGAACTTCAAATCCTTGGAGTATTTGAGCACCAAATCGGTTGGAAGCTTTTCCACAATGCTCTTCTCCACATCTAAATTAAGAGTTTGATTCTCCACTGTTACGTGGTGCACCCCTTCATCCAGATAGGGGAGATAAATGTATATGCTCTTTCTCTCGTAGGGTTTGAGGAAAATTTGTGAAGAATAATAAATATTCCCATCCAACTTAAGTGTTAAATTGTAATAACCTTCGACATTGCTATTTACCATATCCACCACCACTATGCCCCTCTCCCTGGTGGTTATAGTAGAATTAAGCAAGGATGCTTTCACTTCAACCTTTCTCACGCTCTCCACAAAGACCAATGCATTGATAGAAGCGGTATTATTGTTCACATCCTCTGCCCAAACCGTTATGTTCTGCCATCCATTCGAGAGCATGGGTTGTGTAATTTGAATATGAGAAGCATTCTTAGATATTACCACCGTGCCGTTGCAGGTCACCCACATCTTCTTTACGGCCACATTATCAAATCCCGAGTATGAGAGGCTCGTGGTGAGATTGATTGCCCCGTAGGAAGGACCTTTTATCACCGGAGGATTTCTTTCTCCATTGTTGTCAATTATTAAGGTAAACGTTTGATTGTTCTCGTTACCGGAGGAATCTCGAATGAGCAAATTTATAGAATATATACCGTCGCGAAGATACCAAACCCTCGTGGCGTTCTCAAATTCGGTATTTATTAGGAGCGTAGAGTTTGTAGAGTTGTAGTAGCGACCCATGAAAAATGCGCTCATAAAAGAAACTCTAACATTATCCCAAGCAGTTATTTTTGTTGTGTTGCCTCCCCACTCCGTGGCCTCTTTCACCAAAAGCTCCGGTTTAATATCATCTAATATTAACAGCTTCACCGTTTCATTTTTCACATTTCCATTCATGTCTCGAGCGTAAATACTCACTGATGAATAACCACATGGAAGAAGGGAAGCGGGAAAAGTGAGATTATCTCCGGTGGAATTGGATATTAGATCCCCATCGTAAAGAACCCACATATCGCGGATTCCGACGTTGTCGAATGCCCTCACGCTTATGTTCTCGGATGCGTTATATTCCCCCGTGACCCATGGCAAAAATTCGGGGGGATTTCTCTCTCCCGTATTGTTTATCTTCAAAACGAATAAAGAGGAATTTGAGTTTCCGTTTATATCCCAAGCTGTAACTTCCATAGTATAGTTCCCCGGCGGTTCGAAATAAATGCCGGTATCGTTGGAGAATTGAGTCTTCACCACAACCCGAGAAGAGCCATTAAAATAATTTCCGAACACATGCACCGATATTTTCTGAACCTTCACATCGTCCGTGGCGCTAACAACCGTTGAATTCCCACCCCATATCTCCAAGGAGCTCACCGAGATACTGGGAGGAGTTGTATCTGTGTAATTTTTCACAATTACAGTGGAAAAATAGCCGTAATTGAAATTCAAATCAACCGCTTCTATTTCCAATTTATGCGTTCCGTTCGTCAAATCTCCGCTTGTTAGATTCAAAATACCCCCTGTGGACTCTTTTATCAGATTCGGTCCTTCGTAACAAGATATCTTCCAAAGTCCAACGTTGTCGAATGCTTTGAATTCCACAATACCCGAACTCAAATTGTAATAGCTCGGGCCAACGATAACCGGCGGGTTCCTCTCGTTGTTGTTATTTATGGTTATTGTGAAATTTGTCTCGTTCATATTTCCAGATGTGTCATATGCAATCACATGAACCTCGTAAGAACCCTGTGGAACGTATTCAACCTCGCCGCTAATCCTGAACATAGTGCTTATGTAAACAGAATCACCCGTTGCGTTAAAATAATGCCCGTAAAAATAAGCGGATATGTTTGCAACTTCCACATTATCCGTAGCTCTCACCAAAGTTCTGTTCCCGCCCCATATAGTGATATTGCTCACAACTATCTCCGGTTTGATTATGTCTTCTCGGAGAATAACGGGGCATGTGAGATTCAAATGTGTGCTCCTGTTCCAGTAATCCTGGAAAGATATGTCCAAATCAAATCGAACGCTGTTGACTCCAATCGTCAGATTGTAAGTGTAATTATCCACACTCGGATCGAAACTTTGGTTTGGAAAAACGGTGAAATTATGAGAATTCACCTCGTATTCTATTTCCCGTATTGGCACAGGATCTCTGAGCTCAAAGCTCAGGTTCTCACCGTAAACCACCGATGAGCCATTTGTAACGGGAGAAATTATTAAAGGCGTGTAATTTTGAACTACGTGAATCGTGAATTTCCCCTCTCCCATATAATTACCCTTCAGAACTCTAACAGCCAGAACATGGTTTCCTTCCATCTCTTCCGGAAGTTGCAGATACGATTTTTCGACGTAGCTCCCGTTGTCTAAGGCCACATAAGGGGTTCCGGAGGTTAAAACTCGTATCTCTCCGCCCTTCTCAACGTATATGGTCCCGTTTAACGGCTCGGGATATATGGTGGCTATGCTCTCCAATTCCACCCTGCCGTAAACGCTCACGTTGAACCTTTTCTCCAAATACCCATGTCCTCTGAAATCGAGGGTGTAATTGCCAGTGTTAGGGAAAATAACGCTCACGTTTCCCTTCACCTGATAGCTCTTCAAATAATTGTTCGGGCCGCTAACATTGAGTATTCCGGAATCAATTGTTTCATTATGCACGCTGGTGAATATGTACTCCGTAGGAGTATCTACGTATGCGAAGCTGGATCCCTGCACAAATACGGGCTTGTCCATCACGGCCACCTGTGTGTAGCAGGTGTAATAGAAAATATCATTCTTCACCACCACTGTTAAATTGTACTTTCCGCTTTTCTCCGCTAAAAATGACATGCTGATTTTTCTTTCATTCTCGATGTAAATTGTGCTGTTTCTGTATTTCCCCTGAAAAGACACGCTTACCTCTGCATTCCCTCCCTTCGAGCCCATATTTTTGATTGTCGCCGTGAAATTTAATCTCTCACCTACGTATATTTGCGATGTTGCGTTCAACTCCGCGGTGAATTTTGGATACTGCTCGCTCATGAGCTCATTAACCTTCTCCACGTTATGGGTCTTCACTCTTATTATCGATACCTGCCCATTCTTTATGCCCGCGAGTCTTCTTGCAGTTGGAAGTGAGACCATTATCTCATCATCCGCAGGGTCGCCCGTTCTATATATCCCCGTCACATTCACAACAGCAATGCTTGAAGTGAACGAGCCGTAAAGGGTTAGCTTGTCTCCAACTTTGATGCCAAGAACTTTCGCAATGTCCGCACCGGCCATGGCCCCATCTACGGTGTTTGGCATTTCTCCGTCGAGCATTGTTCCATTCTCCAACTTCAGAAATTTTTCGAATATTACGCCGCGAATAGTAACCGGCCTGTCTTTCAAAACGGTGAACACAAAAATCTCCGGGCTCACCGCCTGGATATAACTCATGTTTTCCAGTCCGTACGCGATTCCTATGTTCAAATTGCTCCTTATTGGATTTTTGTCCGTGGAAGACGTGAGCACATATACCCCGTTACCGCCCATCATCTTCTCGGGCATATTATAAATTGAAACGAGGGAGATGTACATGGAAGCAAATAGCAGGAAAAGGATGAATATGGGAATGATTATCTTCTTCCCTAAAATCAAGAGAGCACCCCCTTCATTCCGCGGATTATGTCGATTTTCAGAGTGGAATAAATAGGGGATATAGCGGCTATTAAGCTTCCAACTACGGCAATTAGAAGATCAGCGAAAAACACCACATGGGGTATATATATGTTGAAGTAGGTAAGCATCCCGAATAGAGGAATGATCGCAGCCAGAAGATAAGCGAGAGCAACCCCGACGGAGAAGCCGAGCACTGTGCCTGCAGAGCCAATGTATAGGGAGCGGAGAAGGTAAAGGGCAGCTATGTTCTTCTTCGTTGAGCCTATTGCACGCATTATTGCGATTTTCTTCACATTCTCCTTTATCTCTATCGTTAGAAGAGCGTTAATAAACAGGTAAATAACTATCATTGAAATCAAATCCAGAAGAAACAAATCAAAGCTTATCTCCTCCGCCGTTTTTTCATAAAAAGAGGAAAGCACAGTGAGACTTTTCGTTTGATAACCATCTATCTTCATATATTTATCCACTATCACAAAATTTGCCTGACGACCGGAGAGAAGTGTGTAATTCACCACAGCCCAGTAATTAGGGAAGAAGGAAAAGCTCATTCTCCTGTCCAACGTAAGATTTAATTCCTCGTGGTCAAATTCCACGTGCACATTCTTTCCCACATTCAAATCGGAGCCCACTATGATTCGATCCAAATCGCATGAGTAATAGCCGCCTAAGATGTTATGCGGGTCGTATATCCCCACTATATACGTGGACACATTATTCACTTTCGCTTGTTCGACCCAGAAATACGCCGCATTTTCCATATGCAAATTCACGCGGCTGTCTAGCAAATTGTCCGATGAGGAGATGAGATAATAATTTGACTCGAATTTCTCAATCAAGGCCTTATTGCTAAGCTCGAAGCTGTACACTATAATCAGAGTGGAAGTGACAAACATAACCACTATGGCGATGGTTATAACAGTGAGCTTTGAACGCTTTGTAAGCGAAACAACGTACCTCAAGGGCGAAATCATTTAGGCTCGCAAAAGATATATACCCTTATTAACTTTATGTCGTTGTGAGCCAAATCGAAGTTAAGAACGTTTCCAAGAGCTACGGAAAGAAAAAAGTCCTCGATTCTGTGAGTTTCCATGTAGATAAGGGCAAAATTTTGCTCATAGAAGGGCGTTCGGGAATTGGAAAAACAACACTTCTGAACATTATAGCGGGAATCGACCATCCCGACGAAGGAACCGTGATGATAGACGGAGAAGATATATTCAAGATGAACGAGGACAAAAGGGCAAAATTCAGGCTCGAAAAGATTGGCATAATTTTCCAGCAGATGAATCTCATAGAGGATTTGAACGTTATGGAGAACATAGCCCTTCCCTTAAAACTCGCCGGCAAGAAGTGGAAAGAAAGGGTGGATGAACTCCTTAAATACATGAAGATTGAGAATTTGAAGTATGAGATGCCAACCTCGCTGAGCGGCGGAGAGATGCAGCGCTGCGCGATAGCGAGGGCCATAGCCAACGACCCGGAAATTCTGATTGCGGATGAGCCCACTTCAAACTTGGACGATGAGAACACAAAGAACATAAGCGAATTGTTTATGAGGATAAACAAAGAGATGGGCACGACGATAATAATTGCCACACACGACCCGAGAATAAATCACATCGCTTCTGAAATAATAAACCTTGCGAGAGAGGAGAAAAATGAGGGATAAGGACATCGTTGCCCTGCTGACCTTAGTCGGATTCATCCTGTATTTCTATCCGTATCCCATGGTTAAATTCATCGGAATTTCAATCCTTTTATTCTTCTCCTCTGGATTCTTCCTTCTCAAAATGCTCTACAAAGATATGAAATTGGAAGAGCTCATTTTGCTCTCTTTCGGCGTATCCGTGGCCATTTCCGGAGCACTTGCACTCATTTTAGCGGTATTTTCTCTTCTGACCCCCTTTGCCATGTTCATCGGAATAGCTGCGATTTCCATCGTAGGTTATTTCTTATCCTCATCGCTGGAGGTTGAAAAGCCGAAGATTGAGAAGCCGGATAAGTTCACCGCCGTTATGCTGGCCCTAATGCTAATCGTAATAGGCGTGTGGGTGGGCGTGGAATCACAGAGTTCTTACTACAAAGAGATAGACATCGCCATCAACCACTGGCCCAAAAACGCGACGGTCAATTCCACCCTCGGATTCGAGATATACGTGAAGAATCAAAATTACGGAAATGCGGATTGCAGGGTCGTTTTCACCTTAAACAAAAAGCAGATGGAGATGAGAAATTTCACCCTGAACACCGGAGATGAAAAAATTTTGATGTTCCAAGCTAAGAGTAACCTCACGGGCAAAAACCTCGCATCATTCGATCTCTATGTGAATGGAAAATTCTACACCAACGTGCACGTTTATTTCGATTTGAGGAATTCGTGATTTCGCCGGTTCAATTTTCGCCCTCTGAACTCATAAAAACGCGATCACACCCCGGCACCCTCATCCTCCCCCTCCGCTATTAGCTTATCTCTCTCCTCTTTCAGTTTTTTGGAGTAATCCAATTTATTCCACGCCGTGATATCATATAAATTAGAGAATCCCACATATAAATCT
>JALWEL010000181.1 GCA_027014065.1 DHVE2 group archaeon | reverse complement strand
GTGATAAAGGGAGTCGTCGTATGTGCCGAAGAAGAACAGCATGGGCAAATTAACCTTTCCCAAAATGGGGAGGGAAGAATCGTAATTGAACATTCTCGCTTCATTTCTCTCGCGGTCTGCAAAGCTGAGGAATCTTGAGGCAGACCATATTGCTCCCGTTCTCCTATATATGAAATAATGCAGGGTGTTCCCGTATCCGCGGTCTTCCATGTTCTGCGCAATTTCCATCGCTTTTTCCATCTCATCGCCCAGATATTCCTCCCAAATGGGATAATCGTCCGAGGGAGAGAGAAAAATGAGGCTTTTCACCCTCTTATCTTTTCTTTTCCATGCGTAGTAGAGAATCTTCTGGCAGCCGGTGCTGTGCCCAATGAGGTGAAATTTTCGATAACCTATGGATTCCAGATAATTTATCGCCCCCTTAATATCCCGCGCGGAATCTTCGAATTTTTCAAAGGCTGTTCCGAAGGTGTAATACTTATCCCCGCGGGCGTTTTTGAACGATTTCACGATTTCCGCGCCGCGGTTGTTGAAGGCGAAGAAAGAAATTCCCCTTTCCAGTAATTTTTTAGAGCCTAAAAGAAATCCATCCTTGGCGAAGCTGCCGCCCATTCCGTGCACAAATATTGCGATTTCATCGCCCTGCGCTTCCATCAGAAATCCGGAAGTCTTTATGTTGTCCGTGGTTGTGAAAAACACGAGCTTTCCTTGAAATTCCAGAGGGTATCTCACGCCTGCACCACCGGGCAGTCATTGTTTTATGGGTATTAAAATTTTCCAAGAGTGGAAAAATATTTAATAACTGCAAAATCATAGAGGCATAGTGGATTCGTTGATGATAATCGGGTGCGGAGGCGCGGGTGTGAGGTTCTTAAATCACATTAGAAAATTCACTATAAGCAGGTGCGTGGGGATAAACGACGCATCAGGGGAAATTAGGGTGAATCGTGAGAAAATAAGCATAGTTGACAGCGTTCACGGCACCATGTTTTTTCAGGTCTATCCGTGGCTCAGGGATTTGGGCGGGGAAAACATGATAATAATTGGGGGTTTGGGTGGAGAAATTGGAACAAATTTGGCCAAGCTCATGGGCGAAGCCTACGGGAAAAAATACAATTTATACGGGATTTTCGCAGAGCCATTCCACTCGGAATCTTCTTTCAGAAGAAAAAGGGTGGAAGAGGCGAGGAAAAAAATCGACGATACATACCGGGCAGTGTTTTATCTTCCTAATGATGCGCTGGTTGATTATTACCCAAATTTGAGGATGGAAGAGTCCATGATGATTCATCCTGTGGTTATGCGGCACGTAATTCAGGATTTTGAGAGAATCATTTTGAAGAATTCTCTGAACCTATCTCTCTCGGGGCGCATGGGCTTGGGCGTGGGATTTGGTTCTGGCAAAGAGAGAATTCGCCTCGCGGTGGAAGATGCCCTCGATTCCCCGTGGCATGTTGGCTCCCCTCGGTACGCGTTTTTCAGCGGAAATGTTGATAGGGAGGACATAGAAGTTGTTGTGAGAGATTACGATTTTGAGTTCTGGGATTTTTACCGCACGGAAGAATACGGAGATCAGATAAAAGCGACGATTTTGAGCAAATAAAAAAGAAAAAATTAGAGTTTTCTCCTCACTGAGATCATGGCTCCAGCCAGCAGTACGAAAACCAAGATTATTCCCGGGGAGAGCTCGGGCACCGCCGTGGGCGTTGTGAGCGGCAGTTCATCATCGCTATTTGCGCTTCCGTCGGTTAAGTATGGGTTATCCACGATCCCGTTGTTGTCATTGTCCGGAGTTGTCCAGTCGTGCCAGTAATTTCCCTCGTATGAGATGTTCCATGCGTTCCCGGTGCCGTAATCCGCTGCTTGCACCGTCCCAGAAGAATATGTGTCCGTGGAGCCGTGGTTGAAATAGAAGGAGTTCTCGTACACTCTATTGTAATTTGAGGAGGAGTAAATGGTTATTCCGTACCCAGAGTTGTTGTAGAACATGTTGTTGTGTATGTCGTTGTAACTGGATTTATCCAAGTAAAGACCCTGCCCCCCGTTGAAAGATAAGTTGTTCCACATAATCACGTTATGGTCCGAGGGGGTCGAGGTTGAGTAGGAGTATATGTAAATTCCCGACTTCAAATTATCGTGCATGTGGTTCTTCTCCAAGGTGTTGTAAGAGGAACCGGTGTTTAGGTATATTCCGTAGTTTGTGTTGTTGTATCCCTCGTTCTCCCTAACTGTCATATTCTGAACGTTGTATGTTTGCACTCCATATGGGTTGTTGTAAAAAATATTCTTGTAGAGAAGGGTGTTATTCATATAACTGCCAGTGGGGCCACTCAAGTATATGCCGTCTTCAGAGTTAAACGAGAGAGTGTTGAACTTTATCTGAGTGTTATTGCTGTATCCCCATAGAGAAATACCGATACTATTGCCTATACATGTGTTCCCTTCTATGAGATTGCTTTGGGAGTTGTAAAGTATTATACCCGATTTTCCGTTGTCCGTGCACGTGTTGTAAGTAACGTTAACATTATCTGAATAAACAACCCAAATCCCATAGTTGCTGTTGTTTTCCGCAGTGTTTCCATTAACTATATTCCCAGAGCTATCTCTTACATATATCCCGTACGAA
>JALWEL010000180.1 GCA_027014065.1 DHVE2 group archaeon | reverse complement strand
GTACCCCTTTGAGAACGGAATTTTCATGCTCTCCCCGCAGGAGAGATTCGAAATTCTTTTAGATTTTGTGAATAATCTCGGAAAAGAAAAGAAAAAACCTGAAAATCTCAAAGATTTCTTCGTGCAACTCTTTGGGGAGAAAATGGTGGAAAAATATCTGGGGCCCTACAACGAGAAGATATGGAAAAGAAAAATAGAGGATATAGCGATGGCATGGTCCGATGACCGCCTTCCGAAGCCGCCGGTGGAAGATGTTCTCAGGGCCGCGGTGGGCATTGAGACCGAAGGTTACGTTCATCAGCTCCGATTCTTTTACCCTCTCAAAGGAGGGATAGAGAGCATTGCGAGAAGCCTTGGAGAAGAATTGAGAGAAAACACAAAGGTGGAAAACGCGGTAAATAGAATAAAACCGGAAGATGAGGGAATCGAAGTGAATGGAGAGTTTTACGATTATATGGTTTCCGCGATTCCCCTTCCCTCATTGTTGAAAATTTTGGGCGGAGATTTAGAGAGATTCTCGAATGAATTGGATTACAACTCTGTGACCGTCGTGGGTCTCGGAATTCGAGGCAATTTACCCGATTACCACTGGGCATACGTGCCGGATGAGGATATTATTTTTCACCGCATCGCGTTCCTGAGCAATTACAGCCCAAACATGGCTCCGGAGAATAGGGGGAATATAATAGCGGAGATATCCCACAGGCCCGGCGAAGAGCCAAAGGACGTGATAGAGAGAACAATCGAAGGCTTAGAAAAAATTGGTATTTGTGTGGAAGTGGAGATTGGGAAGAAATGGGTGAACCACTATGCTTACGTTGTAACGAACAAGAATTATTTCAAAATAATGCCCGAAATTCGCAAAAGATTGGAGGAAAAGAGAATTCTCACTCTGGGCCGGCATGGAAACTGGGAGTACCTGAACATGGACGCCGTTTGGAAGAGGGCAAAGGAGATGAGCGAGGCATTGAGGGCGATGAGATGAAAGCTCTTTTGGTCATTCTCAACAAGGACAACGCCGGACCTCTAAAAGAATGCCTCAACTCAATTTCGAAGATGAAGGGGCTCTGCGAGAATTTCGACGTTCTAATATTGGACGGCGCCTCAAAGGACAATTCTAAGGAAATCTCGGAAAAATTCGAGAAAAAGTATCCGTGCGTGAAGTTTAAAGTGCAGGAGAGGTTGGGCGGCACGGGCTTCGCGAGGAGAGAGGCATGCGATTACGCTCGAGATAATGGCTATTGGGCAATAATATGGGGCGATTCCGAAAACGTGTATCACGAGGAGTACGCAATTCGACTCTTAGAGAAATTGAAAGAGAACGATGCCGTTGGCGGAGTGCCGCTCGTGAAGGGAAATTTCTACGCCCACGCCTTCGCGTGGTACCATGCCTTGCACTTAGTTTTCCCCGGATTGTACAAAGTGCATATCCCGGGAAACAACAAGGCGGAAAAAGTAGAAATTTATGAGAAGGTGCAGTATCCGGAAACCCTTAGATCCGAAGACTACGGCTTCTCGATACTGGCAAGAAAAAAGGGCATAAAATTTAAGCAGGACGTGGCTAAGGATGCCATTGTGGAAGTTTCGCTTCCGGAGAACTTCAAAGAGGTGCGGGCATGGCAGAGGGCACGGGCGAAGGGCGTGGCTCAGGTTCTGAGGGATATAGAAGTGAAGCCGTGGGACAATTTAGCATGGGGTTTAGCCGTGCTTTTCTTCCTGTTCTTCGGTCTTTTAATCCCATTTTCTTACATCCCTCTCCTCATTTACACCGTTCTTTTCATCCTCGCGGGAATCGGAATATTCTTAGCTTCTAAGCGATACATAAAGAATCCCAAGAACATCTACTTCTTCGCGCCAGTATTGGGGCTGTTCATTTACTCCATTTATTCCCTAAAGGCAGTCTTTATATATCTCGGACTGAAGAGAAAAAAGAAATAGGAGAACGGGAATATTCCACCATGTCAATCCAAGACCTAGTGAGGAAACATGAGGAATACCGCAGAAACACGCTTAATATGCAAGCTTCCGAGAATTACCTATCTCCGAGGGTTCGCGAGCCGCTTTCCTCTGATTTGGCATCCCGCTACTCAATGATTTTCGACACCAAGGTGCATGGTTCTTTCGTGCACAACGCGTACGGGGGAACAAAATATCAGGAAAAGATTCTCAGTGAAGCGGAAGAATTAGGAAAGGAAGTTTTCGGATTTGAGCATGTGAACATCAAGCCAATCTCGGGGCACGCGGCGGCCATGGCCGCGCTGCTCACCATGGCAAATAAAGGAGATAAAATAATGGCAATTCCCCCGGAGCATGGTGGGTACGATGGATATCATGGAGGCTATCTTCCCGACATAATGGGTTTGAAATATCGCCCTCTAAAAATAAGGGAAATGAGAGAAATCGAAACGGGAGATATCGAGGATTTCCGGCCCAATTTAATTATTCTAGGTGCAAGCTACATCCTATTCCCCTACAATCTCAAGGAGATTTTGGACATTGCGGAAGATATCAAAGCGAAGGTGATTTACGACGCATCCCATGTTTTAGGATTAATACCTTCGGGATTTCAGAAAAACATAGAGGATTGCTCACTGGTTTATGGATCAACGCACAAATCCT
The DNA here is from genome assembly GCA_027014065.1 of DHVE2 group archaeon. Taxonomy (GTDB): domain Archaea; phylum Thermoplasmatota; class Thermoplasmata; order Thermoplasmatales; family Aciduliprofundaceae; genus JAADDK01. Next base: position 8 of record JALWEL010000180.1, on the reverse strand, counting down.
ACCCGGGC
>JALWEL010000179.1:2318-8155 GCA_027014065.1 DHVE2 group archaeon | reverse complement strand
CAAATTCCGTCATCTTCGCGCCCATCTTTTCGTGAACATCATGCAATGCTGTGTACTTCATTCATATCACCTATGTGTGCATGGCAAACATGAAATAAACATTTCCGCTCCACCGGAAATGGAGGGGTCTCCCTCATAGAATGTACGAGAGAACTATTCCCACTATGCTTAGAATCATTAGAATTGCGTATATTGCCGTGTTCCAATGTATAACTTTCAGACCATCCATCTGGGGGATTGGCAGGAGATTGAAAAACGCCAGAAAGAAGTTGAAATATGCGACGTACCAGAAAACTACCCCCGTGTTATATGGCACGAATGGAAGCATACCTATAAGAATAAATCCTAATACTATATTCGTCGTAGGTCCAGCTGCTGAGATTATTCCATTTTCCCTTTTTGAAGGATACCCGTACACCATAACCGCTCCGGGCGCGGCGAAGAGAAATCCGACGAATGCGCTTGCTAGGGCAATACCCAAGCCTAAATACCATGCCTTGAACGCCGCCGGAAACCCATATTTGAACGCCATGTACTTGTGTGCCATCTCATGCAGGAAGAACCCCGTGAGAACGGCCAGGGTTGATAAAGGAACCATGGAAGCGAAATGGGAGTAAGAGCCCATTAAAATAGATAAAGAGAGGATAAGGACGCCCAAAGCGATTATTATATCCACTATTTCCCGGGGATAAAACCTGAATTTCGGCTTCGCGTAGTAAGTCATAGCCTCAAATCCTCCTCTTGCTCGCTCTCTTCTTCCTCTTCCACGAGTTCCTCTTCGCTGTAATTCACTTTTTCTTCTCTATCCTCTACATTATTTTCCTCCGCTGTATCTTCTTCGAAATCCTCTTGCTCTTCTTCGTCTTCCTCTAAGTCCTTCAGTATTTTCCTTATCTTTTTGGCCGTGCAAATCCCTATGTCGAGATTTAGCATAAGGTTCAGTAGCGATTTGTTCTTAATGTCCATTTCAATTGCCCTTTTAACGAGTTTCTCCTCCTCGGGAGTTACTTCCTCCGGCACTCCATGGGACATGCAATAATCAATGTATTTCAGTAGGCGCTTGGCCTTGCTCACGGAGAGGTTGGTATTTCCTACGATATCTCCAAGGGACAGGTTCTCTATCTTATGTATCTTTTTAGCCAGCACATAGGTGGCCTTTTCGAACTTCTTCTTTTCCTCGTCGCTCAATTCCCCAACATTTAGAGGCTCTTCTTCCCGTATGTACTTGAACACCTTCGGAAGTATGGCGAGGGGGATGTCCAGCTTCTTAAACGCCTCTTTCTTCGTCACCTTTTTTCCGGTTTTAAACTCTAAAACCAGTACATCGCGGGCGAACTTCTCGATTTCTTTGTTTTCCAATATTCTCTCGGCGTCCTTCAAACCTTCAACTGCCGGCTGGAACTCCGCGTCGAGCGAAACTGCTTTTTCGAACGCTCTTTTCGCGTCTTCGTATTTTTCTAATTTCATGAGAAGTTGGCCCTTAGTGGTCCACAGATGCTTGTTCTCGGGCTCCATCTCAATAGCCAAATCTACGTATTTCAAAGATTCGTTCAAATCTCCCAGCTTCTCGTACACGAACGCTAAGTTTTCGCAAAGCTCTCTGTTATGCGGATTGATTTTATAAGCCATTAAGTAAGCATCCTTCGCATCTTCGTATTTTTCGTTGGCCATGTTTATTCTTCCCAGCCCCAAATAGGCGTTAACATTCTCTTTATTCTTCTCCAGTATCTTCCTGTAAATTTCCTTTGCATCTTCCTGCCTGTCCTCCTTCTCGAGTGCGTAAGCCAGAAGTTCCATGGCCCTCTCGTTTCCCTCCTTTGCCGGTGCCTTGAGGGTGCTTATTGCCTCCACGTAATCTCCCGAATCAACCAAAATCTTGCCCAGAAGTACCCTTATCTCAGGAGTATCATCGATATTTAGAGCTTTCTTTCCGTATTTTAGGGCATTGTTCATATCTCCCCTCTCGGAGTAAATCTTTGAGGCCATGAGATAGTATTTTGCGGCTTTCTTCCTCTTAATTGCCTTGCGTATTGATGTAAGGGCGAAATCCATCTCCCCGATTCTATACTGTGCCAGGGCCATTTTGTAGTAAATCTCCGGATCCGCTTCGATTTTTAGAGAATCGGCGTAATACTTAATCGCTCCCTGGTAGTCCTTCTTCTTGTAATAGAGCTCTCCGAGGGAATCGTAGACTTCCTTTGTCATCTTCACGTTAAGAGCTCGAAGTAGATAATCTTCCGCATCATCGTATCTCTGCATTTCCATGTACGCCCTTCCCATATCAAGCAGGGTTTGGAAATCTTCAGGTTCTATGGATAAAATTTTCTTCCCGATGTCTATGAGATCTGGGTACCTCTTCTCTTTGATGAATATGTCTTTGAGCTCATACATGAAAGAAATATTATCGGGGAAAATCTCCAGAGCGCGGCGATAGGTGGTAATTGCGCTATCAACCTTTCCTAAATTAATGTATGCCATCGCTAAATCTCGATAGGTGTTCATGTTTCTGCCGTTTATGTCCAGTATGCTCCTCGATACTTCCACCACGCAGTCCCAATTTTCAACGCTCTTGCAGCAATCTTTCTTCAACTCCAAGTACTTCTCGTCCTTCTCGTATTTGAGCGCTTCCTCGATGTCCTTCTCGCATGCCTCCCGCTCCCCCTTCTTGAATTCGATGAAAGCCCTCTTATACAGGGCAAGATGATTCGCCGGCTCTAATTTTAGGAGAGAATTGAAAGCCTTCAGCGCCTCGTCAAGATGCTCCAACTGCAGAAGAACTTCGCCCTTCTCCATAAGCGCTTTGGTGAATTTGGAATCTATCTTGAGCGCCTCGTCGAAGCATTTTAGTGACTCTTCCCATTCTCCAAGCTTTTCGAGGCAGAGCCCCTTCTCGTACCAAATTCTCATATCCTTAGGGTCTATCTCAATCGCTTTATCGAAAGCTTTAAGGGCTTCCTCGTACTTCTCCAACTTCTCCAGAACCCAGCCTAAGTTGCTCCAGTATTTCTTAACCCCGCCCTCAATCTCTGTTGCTCTCTCAAACGATTTCTTCGCTCCTTCCAAATCGTTGAGCTTGTAGTTTATCATTCCGTTGAGGTTCCACGCGTTACCAGTTTCCTTTATCCTCAGGGCTTTATCCATCGCTTTTTTCGCCTCGGCAAAGCGACCGAGGGTGTAATACGCTCTGGCCATATCGTAGTAAGCGTCGAAATCTTCCACAATTCCGGTTATTCCGACGCAAGCGTTAACGACTTCGTTGGGCTTGTTCACCTTCTTTGCCATCTCCTTCTGCATCTTCCAGAGTTCAATGTTCTTCGAATCTATCTGTGTTGCTTTTTTTAGGAAATGAAGTGCGCTTTCGTACTTCTCCATGTTCTCGTAGGCCTTTGCCATGTCCACCATGGTCTCTACGTTCTTTGGATCAATCTCCAAAATCTTCTCGCATGTCGTTATAACCTTCTCCCACCTACCCATGGCCATGAGGGTATTCTTCTGTAGAATCAATGTGGGAAGATGATGCGGCGAAGAGTTAAGGATGGAATCTATCACCTGCAGCGCCATATCGTAATTTTTCATTTTAAAGTACGCCTCCGCCAAATCGTAATAGATATCCAGGTCTCTCTTTCCCATCTCGATGAGGTTGTGGCACGTTTTCGCCATCTCATCCTCCACGTACTTCTTTTTCAAAATCTCCCTTTTTAATAGAAGAACATCAACATCTTTTTTCAACGAGAGCGCCTGATTAGCACTTTCAAGCGCGTCGTCGTAATTTTCCGTGTCGTACTCTATCTCAGCCCTCAGGGCCCATGTGTTGGAGTCGTTGGGATCTATCTTTATCCCTTCTTTCACCGCTTTTAGCGCGTCTTCGTATTCGCCCCTCTTTTTGTATATCACCGCGAGGTTCACCCATGCGTGCTTGTCCTCGGAATCTATGGAGATAACCTTTTTGAACGCGTTTATGGCCTCTTCGTACTTCTCAATTTTCTCGTATGCAGCTCCTAAGTAAAGATACGCTTCCTTGTTGTTGGGATTGATGTTGACAACCGTCTGAAGCGTGTTGGCGGAGGAATCAAAGTTCCCTTTATCGTAAAGCAAAATTCCTTTCTTTAGGAGTATTTTTTCGTCGTTGGGCTTGTACTTCAGATACTTCTCGTAATATTTCAGCTCCTCCGGATAGAGATTGATTAAATTCAGGTATATCTTTAGCGCTTCATCGACATCTCCCATGGCCTCGTAAATCTCCGCCTTTGTCTCCCATGCGCCCTTGCTCTTTCTGTTCATGGCTATTGCCTTGTCCACGGTGCTTAATGCCAGATCATAGTTTTTCCTGTTTTTGAGGGCCCGGGCGTAAAACACATATGCGTTAATGTTTTTAGAATCCAGATTTATCGCCATCTTCAACGCGTATTCCCCGTTTTTGAAATCGTCCAGGGAAGTAAGCTGATCTCCTAAGTTGGCCAGCAGCTCTGAGAAATCTTTCTTTTTATCCTTTATCAAACCGCTATTGGCTTTTATATTCTCCAGCGATTCTAAAAAAAGGGAGTGGGCTTGAGAGGAATCCTTAGGGAGAGTCTTCTCCCCCTTGACGTATAATTTTTCGGATTTTTTGAGCAATCTAACCTCTTTGTTGAGCAGGGAATCAAACACCATTAATAATCACCCGTGTCAGTATTTACTCCCTCTAATTAAACCTTTTCCCATTATTAAAACCAAAAATTTCAACCTTACGCGGGTTTTTGGCGAAGCGAAAAATTTTTAAGTATTTCGAAAGTCTTAAATACTATGAGGTCATAAATTCAATAGATGGAAGAAGTAGAAATTGTTTGTAAGATGCAAAACTTTGTTGTGGGGCGCGTGCGCAAGGCGAAGGTCTCGAATCCCGTGTTGGACGAGAAAAATCGCATAGTGGGTCGCGTGGTTTCAGTTTTTGGCCCGGTGGAGCGCCCCTACGTGAAAATCCGGATACAGAGGAAATGGGGGAGGAGGTTGTATTTAGGAGGTGAGAAAAAATGGGAGAAGATGAAGAAGAAAAAAAGAAAGAAAAGAAGAAGTGGATAGACGAAATTACTCGCTGTCCAGAGTGTGGTTCCACCCATTTGGTGAGGGATTACGAGAGGGGCGAGTTAGTTTGCATGGATTGCGGTCTCGTTATAGATGAGGCATATATTGATCAAGGTCCGGAGTGGAGGGCCTTCGATTCGGAGCAGCGCGATTCCCGCTCCAGAACAGGGGCGCCCATGACTTATACTATACACGATAAAGGCCTCAGCACAGAAATATCCTGGAAGAATAAGGACTCTTTCGGGAAGAGTATTCCAACGAGGAGCAGGGCGCAATTATATCGTCTGCGCAAGTGGCAGAAGAGGATAAAGGTGAGCAACGCCGCCGAGAGAAATTTGACGCAGGCGCTTCAGGAGCTGGAGAGAATATCCTCCAATCTCGGACTTCCGCAGGATGTACGCGAAACTGCCGCTTTGATTTATCGTAAGGCTGTTAAGGAGAATATGATACGAGGGAGGAGCATAGAGGGCGTGGTGGCCGCGAGTATATACGCAGCTTGCAGGATGCTGGACATCCCGCGCACCCTGGACGAGATATCATCGGTGACGAGGGTGAAGAAGAGGGAAATAGGGAGAGTGTACAGGATTATGGCCAGAACGCTCAAATTGAATATTCTGCCGAGCAAGCCCGAGGATTACATCGATCGCTTCTGCGCGAAGCTGAAATTGAGCGGCGAGGTGAAGAAAAAGGCATACGAAATATTGAGGATGGCCGCTGAGAAGCACATTCTCTCCGGAAGAGGACCAACGGGCGTGGCGGCGGCGGCAATATACATC
>JALWEL010000179.1:0-2308 GCA_027014065.1 DHVE2 group archaeon | reverse complement strand
GCGCCGCACCCAGAGAGAAGTGGCGGAGGTTGCGGGCGTTACGGAAGTGACCATAAGGAATCGTTATAAGGAACTCGTGGAAAAATTGAATCTGCCGGTGGAAGTTTAAATCAAAAAATATAAATAATTCTTCTCCTTTCTTTTTTCGGGGTGTAAACATGGAGTTTCGGATAATAAGCGCGGTGATAATCGCAATTTTGCTGGCGGGATTGTTCATTTCCATAGGCTCATCCATTCAGCATGTGGAGAGTTCAACCGTCTCGTACAGAAACGGTTCCAATTTCACCCAGGAGGCGCATGAGGAGTGGGCTAACGGATCTGCGTTTTACCTAATTCCAGGTGGAAGCATGGGCAACGACGTGGACATTGGGGATGTGAACAACGATGGAAAAGATGAAGTGGTCACAGTCTCCGAGGATATTGATGCAGGCCTCCTCTCAGTGACGTACCAGGGCTCCTTGAGAGTATGGAGCTACGATGGATCCTCCTTCAATATGCTCGCGGAGAAGACATGGAAGACTGACGGGAAAGGTGAAGTGGGAGCCAAGGTAGTGAAGATATTCAAATATGGTTCATCTAATTACATCCTAACTGCAGGGGCGGACCACTACGGAAGCGCCCCATCGTATGGCTCCATAAGAATATGGAGGTATGATTCCACGATAACCGAAGTGAGCAATGTTTCATGGAGAGATTTGCCGGGGAAGAACACCACCGTTAGCGACGTTTTCGTGGGCGACGTGAATGGAGATGGAAAAATGGAAGTGGTGAGCGTAGGTAATATTGAGTGGAGCACCGATAATGACACGAAGAATTACAGCAAGGCAGAAATTGCGGTATGGAGCATAGGGTCCGGTATGCAATTGAGCCTCGAGGACAAGTACATTTGGAGCGACCCAGATAATGATACATATGCAATGGGTGTAACATCTTATGATTTTGATCACGACGGCCTAAGTGAGATTATAGTTGGAGGAAGTTACGGCTTTAACGACTCAGGGGTGCTTAGATCGAAAGCTCAGATTTCGATTTTCCACTTTTCATCTTCCATTTCTTTCGTTAAGGATGTGAAGTGGATTGATCATGATAACTGTGGAGTAATGGCAGTGGCGGTGGATGATGTGAACGGCGACGGCAAGGAGGAAATAGTGGCCGCGGGGGCGAATAAATATTACGCCACCGCTGGAGAAGTATCTGTGTGGGACTCTAATCTGAATCAAATGGCACGAACTCAGTTCTACATCGACCCGGAAGGGCAACCGAGCGGCTCGCACTGGGATTGCATTGGACTCGATCTCGCTCTGGGGGACTTCGACTCGGACGGCTTGGAGGACATCGTAGTTACAGGGCTCAGCAAGGGTCCTCATTCCGGTGGAAATACGTTCTGGAACTACCTGATATCCTTCAATTATCACTCTTCTTTGCAGCAGGTCGCCAAGGTCTATTGGAGGACGTACGACGGGGAGACGAGCAACTCGATAATCGCGGGGGACGTGGACGGCGATGGCACAACCGAGCTTATTCTCTTTGGATATGGGTGGAAGACGGACAGCAACGGCGGAATGACTTATTATGCGATGCTCTACACGTATACTTATCAGCAGAATGTCCCAGAACTCAATTATATTTCTTTCTTGGTTTTATTTGTGGTGGGGATAGTGTGGTTTATTGGTAGAAAAAATTAAATAAGTTCATCTCCATATCTTCAGTCGAAACAAAAAGGAGGCTGGATGAAATGAATAAATACGATTGGAAAATGGGGCTGTTAGTAACTGCAGTGCTTTTAGCAGTGTTAATAAGCGGCTTTTCATCCGCGGCCAATGCAGCGACACCCAAAGCCAATACTTCAGGCGGAGTTTTAAAAATCGCCATAAGGTACGATATGCCAAATTTCAACTACTTCGATATGAACAGCAATACAGTGTGGAAAAGCGATGTGATAGGATGGAACTTTGAAGGTTTGATGGGCATTGATTACGATGGAAGTGCTTATCCGCTGCTCGCTGAGAGGGTTGATTTCGATTCGAATACGCTCACGGCGACCATACACCTAAGGCACAATGTGACATTCCAGGACGGAACCCCGATGACCGCCAAGGATGTCATATTCTCATACTGTGCTCTGAGGCAGGGTACAACAGTGTCTGGTACGTCATTTACCGTTCCTTTCGATGATAATGGCGATGGTAAGGTTAGCTTCAGCGAGATACAGAACCATGTTAAGTATGTGGATACCTACACAGTGACTATATCTGCGAAGCAGCCCTACAGCTATTTCTTCCTGGGAACCCTTGGCCTTCCGATAATC